>JAGGSN010000088.1 GCA_021159005.1 Candidatus Zixiibacteriota bacterium
ATCTATCACGTTGGGTATAAACCCAACACTTTCTCCAACAAATTCCCTTGCCATCAAAACACGCCCTGCTTATACTATCAAAAAACAATATCCGCAAAAGGAGGAAAATATGCCGCTGATTCTTACCCGTAATGATGTTATGAAAGTTCTCGAGATGTCGGACTGCATGGAGGTGGTCGAGAAAGCGTTTGTCGAGCTGGCTAACGGCACCGCTGTTTTGCCGCTTCGCATACCTATCACGCCGCCGGATGGGCTGTCATTGTATATGCCCGCCTATCTCAAGGAGCTTGGCGCCTTAGCCTGCAAGGTCGTAACAGTTTATAAGAACAACCCGAAAAAACACAACCTGCCCACCACAATCGGCAAGGTCTTAGTGCAGGACCCCGCCACCGGCGATGTTGTCTGCATCATGGATGGCGGCTATCTTACCGCAGTCCGCACCGGCGCAGTTAGCGGTGCGGCAACCAAGTATCTCGCTCGCAAGAATAAGGGCCAGACTGCCGGCATATTCGGCGCCGGCGTGCAGGCTAAGATGCAGTTATGGGCAGTGGCTATCGCCCGCGACCTTGCCAAAGCCTATGTCTATGATGTATCCGCAGAAGCCGCCGGTCAGTTTAAAAGCGAAATGAGCGGCAAGCTTAACCTTGAAGTGATAGTTGCAGATTCAGCTGAACAGCTTATCAAGGAATCCGATATAATCTGCACGGCGACATCCTCGCCAACGCCCATATTCGATGGCAATACCGTTAAAGAGGGCGCGCATATTAACGGCATCGGCAGTCATACCCCGAACGCCCGCGAGCTGGATACCGCAATTATCAAGAGGTCGAAATTCATCGCTGATTCATACGAAGCCTGCCTTAAAGAAGCGGGCGATATCATGATTCCGATACAGGAAGGCGCGATTGATAAGTCGCACATACATGCCGAACTGGGCGAGATTGTAACCGGCAAGAAACCTGCTCGCGCTGATGATAAAGAGATTACGTTGTTTAAATCCAATGGCTTGGCTATTCAAGATGTAGCCACTGCTAAGCTGATTTACGACAAGGCAATCGAGGCGAAAATCGGCGTCGAGGTTGATATTTAGCAAAAATATATTGCGTGTATTAATAGGGGCGTCCGCCATTGGCGGATGCCTCTTACACATTGAGATGCAATAGCTTACATCCCGCTTTTTACAGTCGTAAAAGCCTGTTTAATATCTCAATGTGGCGATTAATCTGTTAGGCTTATCCAGCAAATCCAAAGCATCGGTAATCGAAGTTGTCAGCAGGTTGGCGGCTGCTGCAGAATCAACGGCAACTCCCTCGGTTAAGCATATCGCAATGCCTATTATAGCTGTTTTAAGCATCAACCTGTCATTAACGCCATTGCCAATGGCAATAACATTTTTTGCGCCAAGCTTTTTAATATAGGCTTCCTTTTGAATATCCTGTTTTTCATCACCGAGCAATTGCAGTTTGCAGTTAACCCCCTTAAGCGCCTGCTTTGCCCGGCCATGAGTATCGGCGGTTAAAATATGGATATCGAGGTTTCGACTGAGCTGATTCAGCCTTTCGGCAACGCCCTCGACAAGGAAACCATCTATCGACAGTGTGCCTGAAAAATCACAGACCAAGTGTTTAAGCTGGGTTGTCCCGAATCCGGGTATTTTGATATTAAGCATGGTTGTAATATTAATAAATAAATTAACGAAAAGAAATAAAAATTCCTGCAGATTAAACTTTCGGATATTTCAGAAAATCTGGCGACAATTAAAAAATTGACATCAGAAATATTATATTCTATACTGAATGCCTTATGAAAGGAACAATTATGCAAGAGCCTGAAATCACCCCCGAACTTGTCATCAAACACGGCCTCTCTGAGAATGAATACGCTGATATTTGGGAGTTTCTTGGACGAGAACCAACATATACCGAGCTTGGTATTTATTCTGTTATGTGGTCGGAGCATTGTTCATATAAGAACTCGATTGCTCAATTAAAAACATTTCCCCGCACCGGCGGACGGCTTCTAACCGAGGCTGGTGAGGAAAATGCCGGTGCAGTCGATATTGGCGACGGGCTGGCGGTTGTTTTCAAGATAGAGTCGCATAATCACCCCTCGGCGATAGAGCCATATCAGGGAGCGGCTACCGGCATCGGCGGCATTCTTCGCGATATTTTCACTATGGGAGCGCGGCCGGAGGCTGCTTTCAATTCGCTTCATTTCGGCTCGCTCGATAACCCGCATGTACGCTATATTTTCGATGGCGTCGTTCGAGGCGCTGGCGATTACGGCAACTGTTTCGGCGTGCCCGATATAGGCGGCGAGGTAATTTTCGAACCTGCTTATACCGGCAACCCTCTGATTAATGTAATGGCTCTTGGTATTGCCAAAAAATCTGACCTGCTGTCCGCCACAGCCAAAGGCGAGGGCAATCTGGTCCTGATTGTCGGCGCGCGCACAGGCCGGGATGGCATCCATGGCGCAACTTTTGCCTCGGAGGAATTATCCGATGAATCTGCCGCCAAACGACCCTCGGTGCAGATAGGCGACCCCTTTACCGAAAAGCTTTTACTTGAGGCAACGCTTGAGATAATCAAAAAGAAACTGGCGGTAGGCATTCAGGATATGGGAGCCGCCGGCATAACCTGCTCTACCTCCGAAATGTCCGCTAAGGGCGGCTGCGGTATGGAAATCGATATTGATAAAGTACCCGTTCGGGAAGAGGCAATGACTCCCTATGAGATTATGCTTTCGGAATCACAGGAGCGGATGCTGGTTGTTGCAGAACCTGAAAATCTCAAGGAAGTTCAGAGTATTTTCAAGAAATGGGGGCTTCACGCCGCGGTAATTGGCAAAGTAATCCCAGAGGATATACTTCGGATATATACACAGGGACATATATGCGCCGAAATGCCGCCCGATTCATTAGTTCTTGGCGGTAAGGCGCCGGTTTATATCAGAGAACAAAAAAAGCCAGCCTATATAGATGAGCTGGCGGCTTTTGATCCATTAACATTGCCCGAACCCGATGACTACAATGAGACATTAAAAAAACTCATGGGCGCGCCTAATATCGCCTCTAAGCGCTGGGTTTACAAACAGTACGATACATCGGTTAGAACCGGCACGGTTAATGGTCCGGGCAGTGATGCCGCCGTTATCAAAGTGAAAAAGTCAGCCAAGGGTTTGGCTATTTCCACCGATTGCAATGGGCGGTGGTGCTATCTTGATCCGTATCAGGGTGCCATGCATGCTGTTTGCGAAGCCGCTCTTAATGTTGCCTGCTCTGGCGCCGAACCGGTGGCAATTACCAACTGCCTCAATTTTGGCAATCCCTATAATCCGGAGATGTATCACGCTTTCGCAAAAGCGGTTGCCGGTATAGGCGAAACATGCCGTATTCTCGAAACACCGGTAACCGGCGGCAATGTCAGTTTCTATAACGAAGATCATCAATATACTGTCTATCCAACACCGGTAATCGGCATGGTTGGCATACTTGAGGATGTCTCCAAGCGGCTCACCTCGTTTTTCTCGGATAATGATGGCGATATTATTGCTGTTATCGGAAAAAATAAGGGCGAACTTGGCGGAACAGAATATCTTAAAACCATTCACAGCAAAATCGCTGGAAAAATTCCCGAGATATCTCCTAATCAGGTAAAGAATGCTATAAATGTTCTGGTCGAATTAGCAGATAATGAACTGCTAAAATCAACCCATGATATTTCCGATGGCGGAATCGCAGTTGCCTTAACCGAGTGCTGTTTGAAAAATGAAATAGGGGCAGCTGTTTCGCTTATGTCTGATTTGCGCGGTGATGCTATGTTGTTTGGCGAATCAAGGCCGTTAGTGATTATTTCATTCGCCCAGACCAACCGGGAACAGATTATACAAATTTGCCAGGCTAATAATATTCAGCTTGAACTCATCGGTAAAACCGGAGGCGATAATCTGGTAATCGACAATCTAATCAATTGCCCGGTTTCGGAGCTTAAGGATATTTATGAATCAGCCATTCCTCAGATGATGGAAAAGATTAGTCATTAATTTAGCAACAACTTATGCGTAAAACGTAGAATATCTTGCCCCCTTTTTTTTCTAGAATTCTGATTACAAAGTTGTTGCCTTAAAAAGCTGTATTTATTATTATATTAGGTTATTATGGTATATGAAGATGGTAATTTTAAAGAATAGAGGATAGTATGTCACATGCATACACACCCGGTTTGCGGGTAACTAAAAAGGCAAGAATTACTAAAAAACGGATTTTGCCGCTTAAAGGCGATGTCATAGTTGCCTTAGGTGATAAGGTAACACCTGATGCAGTTGTGGCGCGTACGGAAATCCCCGGACCGGTTGAACCGATTAATGTAGCCAATATTCTTGGGGTGCCGCCTGAGGATGTTCTTGATGCGATGTTGAAAAAAGAAGGGGATTATGTCGAAAAGGGCGAGGATATTGCCAAGTCCAAATCGTTTTTCGGCATGTTTACATCGGCGGCTAAGGCTAAGATTTCCGGCACAGTCGAGAGCATATCACAAATAACAGGGCAAGTACTTCTACGCGGCGCTCCACAGCCAGTTGAGGTTAAAGCCTATCTCAGCGGTGAAGTTACCGAGATTTTTGAAAATGAAGGTGTGGCGGTTACAACTTGGGGCTCATTCGTGCAGGGGATTTTCGGTATTGGCGGCGAAACTCATGGTTTGATTAAAATGATTTCAGAATCCACAGCCGGGATATTAACCGAAAAAGAAATCGATGATTCATGTAAAGGATGTATAATTGTTGGCGGTGCGCTGGTTACAGCCAATGGCCTACAAAAAGCGATTTCGGTCGGTGCAGTGGGCATAGTGGTTGGCGGTTTCAATGATAAAGACCTGCGCGACTTCTTAGGCTATGATCTGGGAGTGGCAATCACAGGCAAAGAAGATAAGGGCATCACACTGGTGGTAACCGAGGGTTTTGGCGAGATGATGATGGCTCAGAAAACATTTGACCTCTTAAAATCCAAAGAAGGGCAGATGGCTTGTATAAACGGCGCTACTCAGATTCGTGCCGGCGTGATCCGGCCTGAGGTTGTATTGCCGATAAGTGATGATATTAACCAAAAAGATGATTCTATAAATAGAGAAAATGTCGGCCTTAGCATTGGCTCGCCGGTGAGAATTATCCGGGTGCCGTATTTTGGCAAACTCGGTAAAGTTTCCGATCTTCCCTCGCCGCTGCAAAAACTCGAATCCGAATCGATGGCGCGAGTCCTTGAGGTTGAATTCCAAGATGGCTCTAAAGCGGTTATCCCCCGCGCCAATGTGGAGGCAATTGAGGAATAACAGTATTTATAATATCTGCGACAATTACATGGGCGTTCAGCAAATCCTATGGGTATTGCTTTGCGCCCCTGTTGCTATTATAGTCCTATGATGAGCTTTCAACAGATAAAATCATCAATAATCAAATTTTTAAATCCGGATAAGCAAAAATTCTATCCGCCTAATATTGTTTTCTATTGGATTGCTGTTATATTATGGGGTCTTATTTACATGTCAGCGCTTCGTCTGATGTTTTTAATAAGACATTGGAATTATACTAATGAAATACCGGCAGCCGAGATTTTATATTCATTCCTTTATGGAGTAAAATATGATTTTGTCATAGTTGGGTATATTGTATTGCCGGTTTTATTAATAAGTATCCTGCCGTTTGTCGGTTTTGAACGGTCGAGACTGACCAGAAAGATATTTCAGCCTGTTTTATATGCATTATTTGCGATAGCTTTTTTGCTTGTCCTTATCGATATCGAATACTTTGGCGAGTTTTATGAGCATCTTGGGGTATGGTTTTATATCTACTTAAACACATTCGACCTCGTCTGGTATATGATTTACGAGAGTTTTCCGGTAATTTGGTATTTAATTGGTTGGCTGCTGCTGTCAGGGATTTTTATATTTATCGCTCAGAAATTTAACTGGCTTTTCCATCAACGGCAAAAAAGCAAGCCCGTTTTACATTTGTTATATGTGGTACTGCTGTTAGCAATAGTGGTTGCTGGCATACGAGGCAGCTTAACATTGGCGCCATTGGATTGGGCGACAGCTTATCACAGCAATCACTATTTCGCTAATGAGCTGACTCTTAACGGACCATATACATTAAGCAGAAACGTTTTCGAATACAATGATGATGTCAGTAAACATAATCCCTCGAAGTATCATTTTGTTGATAGCCGCGAGGCATTAAAAACAGTTCAGAAATTGGTTGTTCAACCATCCGACAGTCTTCTTGAACCCG
The DNA here is from genome assembly GCA_021159005.1 of Candidatus Zixiibacteriota bacterium. Classification (NCBI taxonomy): domain Bacteria; kingdom Pseudomonadati; phylum Candidatus Zixiibacteriota; species Candidatus Zixiibacteriota bacterium. The sequence goes on from JAGGSN010000088.1 coordinate 6,286, forward strand.
AGCGGTCGCTTAAAAGACAAAAAAACGTCACCGGCATAAATAGACCGCCCCAAAATATCGTATTTATTATTATGGAAAGTTGGTCGGCTTCCTACATAGGTTCGCTTGGCGGAAGCTCTTCCGTATCTCCCTGTTTCGATAGCTTAGCTGAAAAAGGATTACTGTTTGAAAATTTCTACGCCTCCGGACTGAGGACAAACAGAGGGCTTTTATCGGTATTATGTTCGTTTCCATCGCTTCCCGGCAGAACCGTGATGAAACTTTATGGTTCCTCGCATCCGTTTCTATCGATAACCGAGATTTTAGATGAATATAATTATGGTTCATATTTCATCTATGGCGGCGATATTAAATTCGATAATATAGGCGGCTTTTTCAGGATGAAAGGGTTTAAAAATATCATCAGCGTTGATGATTTCAAAAGCAGCGACATCGCCAGCAAATGGGGCGTTCCCGACCATATAATGTTTGAAAAAGCTAATAGCGCTTTTACGGAATCATACCCCGAACCGTTCATCGGAGTAATACTTACCCTTTCAAATCACAAACCGTTCGCGCCTCTCGATAAGCAGTTTGAAATATTTCCTCCGAAGGTAAAATATGCCGACCATCTAAATGTTTTCTATTATTCCGACTGGGCTTTGGGTCAGTTTTTCAAGATGGCAGAAAAGGAAAAGTATTTTAATAATACTATATTTGTGCTGGTAGGCGACCATGGTCAGATTCTCGGTCATCCCAATAAAATATTGAAGAATTTCAGAATAGCGTCATTGATTTACTGCCCCGGTCGGGATGATATCAAGCCGCGCCGAATCAAAACCGTATGCGGCCAATGTGATTTACTTCCGACCGCGCTGGGTCTTCTAAATTTGCCGGTTATTCATGAAAGCTGGGGGCGTGATATTCTAACGCTTGATTCCACCGATGACGGTTTTGCGTTTATTGATAAGGGCGACACTTACGGCTGGATAGAGAATTCATATCTATTGTGGGAAAAAGCGAATGTTCAGACGCAGTTATATCAAATCGATGGCGATGATATAAACCAGATTGAAATGGACGATAGCTTGCATGAACTAACCGAGGATATGCGCCATAAGGGACAGGCGATTCTACAACTCGAGGTGGAGATGGTTCATAATGTCGGTTTGAAAAGGGATTAACGTTTGACAGCAAATCATATTAAGCGTCATTGCCATATTTCCGGATGAATCTTTCAATCCAAGCAGCACACTTGCCTTTAACCCGCATTATTCATAAAAAATATAAGAAAGTCATTGCTTCACCTCTGGCAGACGCCATAGGCGGAGCAATGACTAAGCTACACATTGCAGCATCACATGCTATGTTTATGAATAATCCGTGTCAAATTATTGTTTCAAAGTTTAACAAAATAATCATCACTACCATATATTAAGCCGAAAAAGGAATATAGGTTTTGATTGCTAATTTGTTACTTATTGAAAGGATATAGTTCTGTGCTATATCTGGATTTCAATAATTAAACCATGGATTTTGAAACAAGTAGAGTGACAAACTATGATAACAACAGATAACAAAAATACGATGAAACAACCGGTAATTGAAACAGATGAATATCTAAAACAAGATAACAGTCCGGAACGAGAAAATATTGAGTGTAAGCAGTTTGGAAATATTTTTGAATGGCAAAAAATCGAGTGGCTAACAGCTTTTGCTTTCTTTGCTTTTTGTTTATTTTTATGGGCTAATGAGTATTTTGATATAATTAACTTTCTGTTAAATAAGCCATTAACCCCTTTTAACTGGCCAGAGGCGCTTATTGAAACACTGATTATCGCTATCATCGGCAACTTTGTGTTAACGAAACTTAACCGCGATATCAAAGCGCGCATGCAAAAGGAAAAAGAATTCCTGCAGAAAGCTGAGAACGATTGGCGCGATTCATTCAACTCCTTAGAAGATATTATGATTATCATTGATAAAGACTACAATATAGAAAATATAAATGATAGCGGACTAAAAATTCTTGGCAAGAGCAGGAAGGAAGTAATAGGTAAAAAATGTTATAATATCGTTCACAATATCGAGAGTCCGGCTGATTATTGTCCTTTCAAGAAGACGCTGAAAACAAAAGCCATAGAACAAACAGAACAATATGAAAAGGTGTTTGGAAAATATTTCTCACTGAAGTGTTCCCCTGTCTTTGATGTAAACGGAAATATAGTGAAATGTGTAGAATTAGCGAGGGATATCACCAAACGCAAGCAGGCTGAAACAGAAAAAGGTGTATTGCATACTCAGCTTTTGCAATCGGAGAAGATGGCATCTATTGGGCAGCTTGCCGCCGGTGTTGCCCATGAGATCAATAACCCCGTAGGTTATGTTTATTCTAACCTCAATACTATGAATAAGTATCTCTGGAAGATACAAAAATATCTCAGCACTCTTGAAAACCAGGACTCCGAAGCTAAAGAACAATTTGATGAAATTATCACTGATTTTGGCGATGCTATAAGCGAATCACTTGAAGGCGCCGACAGAGTTAAAAAAATCGTTGCTGATCTTAAAAGCTTCTCACATGTCGATAAAGACAAAAGCGAACTTGCAGATATTAACAAAGGTTTGGAAAGCACATTAAATATCGTCTGGAATCAATTGAAATACACCTGCAAAGTCGAAAAAGAGTTCGGCAATCTGCCGGTTTTATACTGCAATATCAACCAGCTAAATCAAGTATTTCTAAACATCCTGGTTAATGCCGGTCAGGCAATCACCGGCAGTTCAGGCTTGATAAAGATAAAAACCTGGGCTGATGAAAAGAACATTTACATATCTATCATGGACAACGGAGCAGGAATCCCGCAGGAAAATTTGGAAAAAATCTTTGATCCTTTCTTTACAACTAAGGAAGTTGGCAAAGGCACCGGACTGGGTTTGAGTTTGTCATTTGAAATTATAAAGAAACACAATGGTAAAGTCGATATAAAGAGTGAAGTTGGAGTCGGGAGCGAATTTATTATCACCCTGCCAATAACGGAGGCTGAACATGAGCACAGTAAAAACCCAACAACCTGATAAGGCCGTAGAGTTATCAAAAAAACAAAGCGAATTATATGCGCAGATGATTGATAAAATTCAGGTCGGGATTGTGCTTATTGAACCTGAAACAAAAATTATCTCTGATGTTAATAATACTGCCGCCGAAATGATTGGCGCTCCAAAAGAACAGATTATCGGGAAAATCTGCCATGAGTATATCTGCCCGGCCGAGAAAGGAAAGTGCCCGATTACAGACCTTGGGCAGAAAGTTAACAACACAGAACGAACGCTGTTGACTGCTGATGGTGAAAGCGTACCTGTTCTCAAAACAGTAACTGCTGTTAGGCTTAGCGGTAAAGAGTATATACTGGATACTTTTGTTGATATTGTAAAACGCAAAAAATCAGAAGAGTTATCAAAAGAGAATGAAGAAAAATTTCGCGCCATATCCGATAATATTAATGATTCTGTAATTATGATTGATAATAACGGCGAAATTACCTTCTGGAATAGAGCCTCAGAGAAGCTGTTTGGCTACTTGCCTGAAGAGGCAATTGGCAAAGACTGCCATGAATTAATTGCGCCTAAAGTATATCATGAAGATCAGACAAAGGGTTTTTCAAAGTTTAAAAATACCGGAACCGGCGATGCAATCGGCAAAACATTGCGGCTAACCGCATTGAAAAAAGACGGCGCTGAATTTCCTGTGGAATTATCCATATCTCCCCTAAAAATCAAGAACTCATGGCATGCAGTCGGCATTCTCCGCGATATAACCACCGACATTCAAGCGCATGAAATTCAAGCTGAAATTATCACCCGGTTTACAACTATGATTAACACAGTTCCGTCAATGATGTATCTTAAAGATATTGAGAATCGCTATATGATAGTGAATAAACTGTTTTGCTTAAATGTTAGCAAAACCGTAGATGAAATTATCGGTAAAACCGATTATGATCTTTATCCTAAGGAGGAAGCTGAAAAGTATCATGTCGAAGATAAAAGGGTCATAGAAGAAAATATTGAAATCATCAATGAAGAAGTATTCGAAAAAGACAATCAGGGCGAAATACGATGGCTATCTAAAACAAAAATTCCCTTAGTTGATAATCAAAACGAGGTTAAAGGCGTTGTCGCCTTAATTCAAGACATTACCGAACATCATCGCAACCGTGACCAGCTTATACAATCGGATAAATTAGCCGCAATCGGAACTCTTGCCGCTGGAGTAGCTCATGAGATTAATAACCCCATTGGGTATATCAATTCAAACCTTAACACTATGGGGAAATATCTTAATAAGATAGTTAAGTTTTTCGATGACAACAAGGCAAAGGACAGTGAAGACAATGAGTATATCAAAGAAATAATAGATGATTTTAATAATGCCGTTGATGAATCAAAAGAGGGCACCGAAAGAGTAAAGAAAATTGTGGCGGATCTCAAGAGTTTTTCGCGAGTAGACCGTGCCGAAAAAGAGAACACGGATATTAATGACGGCATAAAAAGTACTTTGAATATTGTCTGGAATGAGCTGAAATATAACTGCAAAGTGGAAAAAGAGTTTGGCGATTTGCCCGATTTGTTCTGCATGCCAAATCAGCTAAACCAAGTGTTTATGAATCTCCTCATAAATGCCGGTCAATCGATTACTGATAAATCCGGTTTGATTAAGATAAAGACTTGGGCAGACGATAATAATATATATGTGTCAATAAAGGATAATGGCTGCGGCATATCGGAAAAAAGCCTTAAAAAGATATTTGAGCCATTTTTCACAACCAAGGAAGTTGGCAAGGGAACCGGGTTGGGATTGAGCCTGGTTTTCGATATTATTAAAAAGCATAACGGTAAAATTGACGTAAAAAGCGAAGTTGGCGTTGGCACCGAGTTTATTATAACATTGCCGTTGGAGGGTATTGAAGATGCTTAAACATACTCTGCTTCTTGTTGATGATGAACCTAATGTTTTAAAGTCGTTAAAAAGACTACTGATAGATACAGATTATAAAATTTTCACCGCCGATTCAGGCGAAAAGGGTCTGGAAGTATTTGATAAAAAACAAATCCATGTGGTAATATCCGACTATCGGATGCCGGAAATGAATGGTGTGGAATTCTTAAGCAAAGTTAAAGAGAAATCACCGGAAACAATTCGTATTATTTTAAGCGGTTACGCCGATGCTGTAGCGATTGTCGATGCTATAAATGAAGGCGAGATATATAAGTTTATAACCAAACCATGGAATGACCATGAATTTTTAACAACTATAATGAGAACATTTGAGCAATACGACCTTCAACACGAAAACGACAGGCTTTATTCCGAACTTCAAATAAGGAACCAGGAACTTCAGAAACTAACAAAATCCCTTGAGGAAAAAGTAGCTCAGCGAACCCGCGATCTCGAAATTAGAAACAGGGCTTTAATTGTATCTCAAAATATCCTCAGTTTACTTCCGGTGGGCGTATTAGGTATAGATTCTGATGGCTTGGTGGTTTATATGAATAAGGCGCTGAAAGATATTGTGTCTGTAAACGGATTATGTATCGGAAGTTTCGCAAGCGACATATTTGACGAGAAAGTTGTTGCGCTAATGGAAAAGGTTATTCAAGAACAAAAGCCAATTAAGGATACCTGGAATGGCGATAGTAATTTGCGTATGATTTGGATACCTTTACCGAAACAGGGAGGCGTCATCGGGCTTTTTGGTTATTTGGATGTTGAAAAAGCAGTAAATCATCATGCTGACAATAAAGAAGAAGCGAGGTCAATAAATGCCTGAAAAATTTAAACATACAGTTCTGCTTGTTGACGACGAGGAAGGCATTTTAAAGGCCTTACGAAGGCTGCTAAAAAACCTTGATGCCGACATAATAACCGCCAATAACGGCATTGAGGCTCTTGAAGTATTAAAAAACAATCAAATATCGCTGATAATCTCCGACCAAAGAATGCCGAAAATGACCGGCGTTGAATTATTGCATCACTCCCAAGACATCTCACCCGATAGCATACGGATTTTACTTACCGGTTATGCCGACATTGAAGCCACGATTGAGGCTATCAACAGCGGTGCGATTAGATATTATTTCAACAAGCCATGGGATGATGAAATTCTTCTTAGCCGCATCAAAGAATCGCTGGATTTATACAAGATGACCGTTGAAAATAAACGGTTGAATAAACTTCTGTTTAAGCGGAATGAAGAATTAAAACAGTTCAATAAAACCCTCGAACAAAGGGTCGACGAGCAAACGAAAGAGATTAAGCAGCAGCATGAAAAGTTGAATCAAAGCTTCATGGAAACTATTAAATCTTTCTCGACAATTATCGGTTTGCGTTTTAAGGAGATGGGCAGTCACTCTCAAAGAGTTGCAACATTAACTAAAAACCTTCTCGAAGGCTCTAACCTTAACCAGAAAGAATACCAGGATGTTATAATTGCCGCCTATCTGCATGATATCGGAAAAATAAGTTTGTCTGATAGAATTATGGTAAAAAACCTAAGCAAATATACCGATGCCGACTTGGAGGAGATTAGAAAGCATCCTATACTGGGACAGAGCTGCGTTTACAACATTTACGGGTTTGAAGAAATTGGCATAATAATCAGACATCATCATGAAAACTATAATGGCAGCGGATACCCGGATAAAATAAAAGGACTTAAAATACCATTTGGTTCAAGAGTTATCCGTATCGCTGATGCCTTCGATAGACTTGCATTCGATAAAGCTTATCCGAATCTGGATATTTTAAACAGAGCGGCCGCTCATCTGGTTAAATATTCAAGCTCAAAATACGATCCCGACCTGGTTAAGAAATTCATTGAATTAGGATTGGCAAGAAGATTCCCTCTTAAAGATATCTCAGATGCTATGTTAGTGAATGCGCAGGAGCTTAAGGTTGGCATGGTTGTAGCCTCCGATATTACCGCGGACAGCGGTATGTTTCTTTTGCCAAAAGGCGTAAAATTATCAATGGGTATGGTTAAGCGAATACAAAAAATCGATAAAGTCGACCCTATAAGCAATGGTATATGTGTTTATCGAATGATAAAGAACAAAGGGGAAAAACATGAGCCGGTTCAAGATATTATTGGTTGATGATTCTCCAAATATGCTGAAAGCTCTGAAGAGAACTTTTAAATCAGAAGGGTATGAGCTTTTTACCGTTCTTTCGGCAAAAGAGGCATTGGAGGTTCTCAAAAAGGAAGATATTGATCTTATAATTTCTGACGAGAATATGCCAGAAATATCAGGTACAGAACTATTAAAACTGGTCAAGGTACAATACCCATTGATTATAAGAATTATGCTTACCGGCTTGGTTAATTTTGAGGTTGTAAAAAATGCTATTAATAAAGGTGAAATATACAGGTTTTTCAACAAGCCATGGGATGATTTCGAGCTGCTTTTTAATGTCAGGCATGCTCTAAAACAAAAAGTGCTGGAAGAGGAAAACAGTCAATTGAAATCGAACTTAAAACAACAGGAAAAATATCTCCGACAGCTTGAAATTGAGTATCCGGGCATTTCCGAGAAAAAAATGTCTGCGGATGGTTCAATAATTATTGATAGCGAGAGTTAAGATGGAAAATAGCAAAAAATTAGAGGCCGGCATGGCTATACCTGATGACCTTAACAGCCCTGAAAAAGCAGCAGTCAAGATACAGGATGAAAAGATTCTGGTGAATAGTGAGGATTCAGATATCAATCAGCATATAGATAAGTGCTTGTCTATGGTTATTCACCATGAGGAAGTACAGCAAATTGTTGAAATAATAAAAAAAGTTCACAAGGAATTTAATTTAAGTAATGAAAAACAGGATAAGCAACCATGACTACGGTTAAATCCATATTAGCTAAACAAATAAATCTGCCGTCGCCGCCGATAATTATACAGAAGCTTCAAAGCCATATCACTGAAGAGGATGTGAACAATAAAGAATTAGCGGAGATTATTGAAACGGATGCATCATTTACCGCCAGAATATTGAGGTTAGTAAATTCGCCTTTTTACGGTTTTGTGGGAAGAATTAAATCTGTTGAAGAAGCCATTACTATGCTTGGATTTAATACTGTGCATCAGCTTTTACTGACAACATCCATGCTTAATACTGTTAAAGTCGAAAACAAAATCATTGATTTAAACAAATTCTGGCTTCATTCATTTAGTGTTGGCGTTATGGCTAAACATCTTCTTTGTAAGGCTGATAAAGACATTCAAAACGAAGGATTCATGGGCGGAATATTGCATGACATCGGCCGCATGATTTTTGTTAAAATGGATCCGGATAGATTCATATCATTCTATACACAAGAAGACAAAGTGATAGACCTTGAATCCGAAGCGGAATATTTCGATATTAATCATCAGGAATTGGGCAAAATATTAGCTGAAAAATGGAATTTCCCCGAAAGTATTTCAAGTGCTATCGCTTACCATCATTTTCCCGATGAGGCGCCAGATTATCAGCTTTTGGCATCAGCAGTCAATATTGCCGATATGCTTTGCCATGCGCTCAATATCGGCGACAGCTTCAGTTATTACATAACTGACTTTTTTCCATCGGCATGGGACAGACTTAATATTGAAATGAACGAACTTGAAACGGTGTTTAAAGACGCTTTCAAGGAAATAGATAAATCAAAAATTCTCATGGGCATGATGAATTAATCTTAAGCATATTAAGTATAATTTAATCAAAGTATATATAATGTTATGCATGTAAGCAATATTATTGCTGACCAGAAACAAAGCGCTGACCGAACATCCTCAGTAAAACATACGCTGTTATTCGTTGATGACGAAGTTAGAGTGTTAAAGGCGCTAAAGAGAGTTTTCGTTGATGATGACTATAAGATTCTAACTGCCGAGAATGGCAAAGCGGCGTTAGAAATATTAGCTGATAATAGTGTGAATCTTGTCGTTAGCGACTATTCCATGCCGGGAATGACGGGCATTGATTTGCTAAAAATAATCAGAGAAAAATATCCTGATACTATAAGAATCATGCTAACCGCTCATTCTAATACTGATATTGTTATGGGCGCCGTAAATGATGGAGCGGTTTATAAGTTTATTAACAAACCCTGGAATGATGATGACTTAAGTCTCTCAATCGAGCTGGCCTTAGCGCAGTTCGATTTAATCCGGGAAAATAAAAAGCTTAAAAGAGTTGCCCAAAAGCAATTAACCGAGATAAACAGACTAAAACACTTTACCGGCATTGACTATTCTCCCTTAAGCTCTATTCTCATCGATAAAGGGGTGCTTTTGCCGGGTCAGCTTGAAATAGTTGAAAAGTATCGTAAGCAAAATAATACGATTCTTATCAGGTCTTTGATTGATCTGGGCATGGTTGAGGAAGAAAGCCTTCTAAAAGTTATTCAAGTGTTAAGCAAAACAGATTTCATATCTTTTCCGGAGTTCCGGTTAGATGAGGATTTTTCAAAATTGCTTCCCCGTGATGTTTGCGAAATAGGATGTCTGGCGCCGGTGCGAAAAGAGAATAAGACAATTACTGCTGTCCGGTTATAAGTCAAACAATAACAATTGGTTATTGTTATTATCTGTTTGGGGGTTGCAGTCAATGTTTGTAAGTACTTGTAAGATATCAAGTTTCTCAAATACTGTGATGCTTAAAATCTGTAGAATTGTGTAGAGACTTTTTTCGATTTTTGATTGTTTTTTGATAATTGCAATTAGTACATACACTGAAACAGCAATCCATACTTGAGTTTTTACTGCATTCTCTGAAGTACCAAAGAATGTTTTTATTCGCAAATGTTGTTTTATCCATTTGAAAAACAATTCTACTTGCCAGCGATATTTATAGAGTTGGGCAATAACAAGAGATGGCAGTGTGAAATTGTTTGTAATAAAAACAAAAAGCTTATCAGTTTCAACATCATAATATTTTATGCGGCGAAGTTTTTCCGGATAATCTTTTGACGATTCAATGCCTGTAACAACAATTATTTGATCACATCGCAAGCCCGTGGACTTGTCCACAGTCTGAGAATAGAGGCGGCGATATTTGAAATTCTTTTTTGCTCGAACAACGAAGAATGCCCGGTATAGATGTATAAGAAATAAACGAGCGAAATCGATATATCCTCGATCCATTATATAAAACGATTCTGCTTCTGGAATAAGAATGTCGAGGATATTAACATCGTGCACTTTTCCATCTGTAATTTCAATGAACACAGGGATATTCCATCGCAGATCGATAAGTGTATGAAGCTTCATTGCTGCTTTGTTCTTTCGAAATCGTGCCCATGGAAATAAGGTAAGGCATAAGTCTATAGTAGATGAATCAAGTGCATAAACAGTATTGTCTAATTTGTGAATATTGGAATGACTAAATTATAGAAGTTGCTTCAAATCGATTACACTATTTTTAAGCTATAATATTCTTACTGATAATATGTTGCATTGATTTATTTCCCAAACAACCGGACAGTAGTGATCTTTATAATAAACTTCAACGGAAGTCTCATAACTGTTGTCATCAAAGTTGCGGAAATAACCCAGCGATGTCTGATCGGATATTCCGGGTTTCACTAAATTGGTACTTGGCTGCCATATATCAAAAGGAGTTATGGCGGTAGAAGTTGACAACAAATGCAGATACTGCCGGTTTCGCGTATAGAACAGCTTCACAGAACTTACGTCATCCAATAAAAATTGATGCCTAAGCGCGGCTCAAGACCGCCGCAATATTTTATCAATTTTTTATTTGAATAACTTGTAGAATCGGCTGCATCGCCATTGCTGTCAAAAATATAGACAGTACCCGGTCCCAAGACTCTAAACTCCGAATATCGTGTTCCATAATTGATTTTAACGTTATCCATTATGTCAAATTCATGGGAAACATAAAGCGCATTTTCGAGAGCATATTTTTCTTCAATTTTTTCCGAATTTGAGTGTATTTTCGGTATTGATAAAATATTGAAAATCCTCTTTAATATTAAAATCTTCTATCGAGGAGGTCATATTTATTGACTCATCCCCATAATCAATACTCACCACATAATTGTAATTGCTATATATTAATGATGAATTTAAAAATATCTTATCATTAAAGAGTTGATTCCATCTAATGGCAGCGGTAGTATTACCCTAATCAAAACCAAATTCATCATTGAAGCTAAAAATGTCTCTGCCAAGATAGCCGGAAAGGAAAATGCGATCACTTGGTCCAAGGCGATAGTTTGTTTTCATGTTTAAATCCACTACTGTCCGGCTTTTTTATAGAGTTCTTAAAATAATACCCAACAATCGAAG
>JAGGSN010000089.1 GCA_021159005.1 Candidatus Zixiibacteriota bacterium
ACCACAGGAACGGGCGCGGGATCTCCCGCGTCCCCGGTGATCGCACCCGAATACGAAGTGGTGACGGTAGCGGTATCAGCAGGGGCTTTCAGAGACTCTGCTGAATGCACGCCTGGATCAATTGTGGTCGGGCATCATCCGGTCGGGGACGTCGATAAAGAGATCGAGTCGATCAGGATCTCTGCTGACACCCTGAAGGTGAAACTCACCGGCAAGGGCAAGCAGATAAACACGTTTAACGTGATCCTGTTGAAACCGGTACCAGAGCATGAGCTCGAAGTCGCAACGGAAGAGACAGTGACCGTCGCGACGGGAGAGGCAACGAACGCTACACAGGGGACCGAGTAAATGGGCAACATATACGACCTGAAGACGGTACAGAAGACTCTCACTGGAGCCGACGCAGGTACTGACCTCGGCATTGGAGCGGTACCGGATGGCAAGACGAGACACGTCGTGTGGATGAAGCTCTACGCGCCGAGTGCGAATATGGTGTCGATTGGTCCATCTGATGGAGCTGCTGCAGCGTTGACGTCCATCAAGGACAAACAGGGTCTCGGTGCAGGAGATACCATCGCATACCCGGATTCAATCAATATGGACACGTGCCTCTTCTCCATACAGGAAAAAAGTTTCCTCGGCGTGGTTACGACAGCGGGTGTAACTGATACAGAGCTAACTCTCGTGTACTTCGATGCGTGAGGCGATGTGAGGTGATAACAACACACTCATCCCCTTCCGCTGTCACATCTGCGCGGGGGGTTTACGACTTCGACATACACGGTGGAACACAGGGCGACATCGGGCTCGGTGTAAACCTGCCGACCAATGCGATCATCACTCGCTCATGGTACAGGGTACTCACGGCACCCACTGCTGAGGGGAGCGACACGCCGACAATCGCGCTGGGCATACCGACGGATGATGTAGCCGGTATACTCGCACCCATCGAGTACAACAACGCAGCGTTCGACGTGGATGAACACGACGCTATTCAGGATGGTTCGGCTACAAACTTCTCCGAGAAGACCACGGCAAACAGGGAACTTACGCTCACGATAGCTGATGCAGACCTGACAGCTGGAAAAATCGAGCTGTTCGTAGATTACGTCGTCAGCGAATGATGAGCGACAGTGAATAGCGGGCTGGCGCCTGCTATCCTTATTTCTTTTTTAATCTTATATAACGACTTTTTCTCCGGAGCGAGGTTTACATTACCCCTGCGCCCTCGATACTGTCAATGCAATCCAAAAATAGTCGCCCCAATGTCCCCGAAAGCACAAATCGCCTCACGATTCGATGAGAACCTACGCGCATAGTAGTCGCCGTGGAGAAGAGCGTTTCCAGCCCGTTCATACATCTCTTCATACCCAAGCGATTTGTCGCGCATTGCCGTCATGGCGTTTGCGACCGTGGCGCCCTCTATCATCCGTAGCGGGAACGTATTCCAGACATCAATGATGTCGGCTCGGTAATTGTGCTCTTTCAGCGGAAATGCCACATACACGGGTTTTCTGAACCCGACATAACACTGCGCGCCAGCGGCTTCAGCGGATCTACCGAGACGTTTCGCTGTCCAGCAGGATACCGCATAAGTCACGGAGTCGCGTAAGACGTCGGTGTTTTCTGTATCGATAAAGCCTTCTGCGTCTTTGGTACACAGTGGCGGGATTCGTCCGCAAAGCTTTGATGGATAGCCGTGCCCGTAGTATACGAATAAAGCATCGCCGTTTTCTACGAGCTTCTTTATGACAGGCGCATTCTCACGCGTGGATTTTTCGTTTGGCAGCCATCGAACGTCAACGTCGGGATAGTTCGCCTTGATCGTCCAGTACAGTCTCTGTCCAGCTTCCCCGCTGATCCTCGATGGTTTGTTGCTCACCGGAGCTGATATGATGACGGTTGGCACAAAAACACCTCATAAAGTAGCTCGCGTGAGTTGCAGGTCTTTTCTGACCGGTCTACCCGTCGCATGGTCGATCATACGACTGTCTTGAGTGATCATCACATCCCTGATGACATACAGGAATTCACGCGGGCGTACTTCAAAACGGTGTCTCCCTGGAGCAGCGATAAAAGAGTATCCCCCGTTATTGTCCGTAACAGCCACAACACGACCGTCCAGATACACCGGCGTCTCCTCAATACCATCACCCGTATCTGTGTCGAAAATCTGTCCGGTAATATGCATCATCTTTAAGCACCGAAGAGTTTTTGTAGTCTGCGGCATAAAAGGCTTTTGATACTGACTGATAGAGAAAGGGTGGTCGTCACATGCTTATAAATTATCCCGACACGGACCGTAAAACACTCCCAATAGGTGCAAACCACATCGATGTGAATACAGGGCAGGTTTTTCTTGCGGATGGCACGGAAGAGCGGATGTATAGTCCTGAATCGATGCCGATAGCGAAGAGCATGTTATTGTATACGGACTGCTCGATAAAACTGGAGCTGTTTCGTGAGGGGACGGTGGTACATACATCCACACGGTTCCCGACATGGAGTCGATTTAATGCGATATTTGATTGGGTTACGATCACCACAACCAAAAACACGTCGTTCTACACACAACTGTCAGATAATGCAAACGGCGTGCCGACAATATCACAGGCATCGTATTACGAAGGAAACCCCTTCGTCAGTTCCACGAACGTAGCGGTCGCAGGGACACCAAACATAGAAGAGGTGTACGCGGGGCTTGGTAGAAATGGTAGAAGAGGGACACTGAGGCACAACGGCACAACAGGCATTTTGTATGTAGAAACGTCGCATGATGGTATAACCTATGCAGATGCTGTCCCGTTCGGTCCAGGCGACGTGTTGGAGTTCGATGGTGACGATATATACTCGATGAGGATAGATACCGATACCGATGGCACTCCGTACGTGTTGATAATGACTCCGGAGGTGTAAGGAATTGAGATTAATCAGCAACCTGATGCGACTCATCGGCAACACATCCGGTGATGGCAGTGGTACCGATTACCGCGTTCTTGTAAACGCGCTTGGAGAGTTACTGACTTCTTCCAGGGCGGGGCGCGCGACGCTCCTTGACGCTGGGGAGATCCTAAGCGGTGGATATACCACAGCAGCGCATATAACTTCTGTTGGGCACAGTATGTTCATCCAGATTAAGTCGAGTGACGTCGGTGAGTTCACCGTAATGTCATCTCCGGATAACGTGACATACTACGAGGATGAGACGATCGCTGTGAACGAGGCAAACGTCGGGGTTGGTGTAGCAATCCACCCAACGCATGAATACATCGCCGTGCGCAACGACTCTCCGGACACTCTTGATCCGGTAACGATACTTCTGGGGGTATTGTGATTATGCTTCTGCGATTGTTTTTGTTGGTACTGTTAACATCTTTTGTTGGGACCGCAAGCGCTGCCCATTTTTGGCAAGTGGACGATAGTGGTGGGTACGACTTCACGACGATCCAGGCAGCGGTAAATGCTGCAAGTAGTGGAGATTCGATACAAGTGTGGCATGGCACTTATAGTGAGTTCGTAACGATTTCCAAACCACATCTTACGATATGGGGGGTGCAGAGGGACCAAGTCATCGTGAACGGGGTACAGGGATATTCGGACAAAGAGATTATCAGCGTGACCGCAGATTGGGTAAATATCAGCCACATGAGTGTGCGAAGCAGCGAATACGGTCCGACGATGGAATTAAACGCCGCGAACCATTGTGACATACACGACATGCGTTTTTCAACGAGCCGTTACGGAATCGAACTGAATTCGGCAGACAACAACATTATTAGGAATTGTGCATGGACTGGAAGCAGTGGCTGGTATGGTGTATACGTGCACTCTGGATCGTCAGGCAACACGATAAAATTCAATACGATGAATAGTTGTATCAAGCACGGTATTTACGTCGCGTCATCAAACGACAACATAATTTACGACAATACCTGCAATAGCAATAGTGATCATGGGATATATTTAGAACACGCAGACAACACAACAGTCGAAGACAACGATGCCAAATGGAACAGCGATCAGGGGATATATCTCGTCGCTTCAGATGAATGCACAATCGACCACAACATCTTACGAGGTAATTATATTGGCTGCTATATATACGATGCAAAAAAAAACACATTTCCGGATAATTGGGTGTATGAAAACACGAATACCGGCGTATATGTAAATAATGACGTGCGTGACAGCATCTTCACAAACAACAGGATATACTCAAATGGTGGATATGGCATATACATCGAGATGTGGTGTGACAATAATACATTCACATCTGGTTACGTGAAGGAGAATGATTTTGGTGGTATCAAGTGTGGTTACGATAACGATCTCACCACGTTCACCGATATTGCTGTGCATGATAACCACGGCATCGGGATCGATGTTAATTGGCGTTCAAATGATACCACGATCACCGATGCAGAAGTGTACAATAATGATGGGGATGGGATCAACGTAGGGCGCTACCTCACCAACACCCAGTTTAAAAACATCACCGCATACAATAATGGGGGGGATGGGATAAAAATTTACGATTATGCGGTCAGCAACACATTCACCAACATCACCTCATACGATAACACCGGCAACGGGATCAGGGTCCACAACAACTCCAACAGCAACACCTTCACCGATCTTATGGTGTATGATAACGGAGGGGATGGCGTCCAATTAGACCACGAACTCACCTCGACGCAGCTTGAGAACGTCACAGCCCACAACAACACGGGATGTGGCATCAAGGTGTATGACTCTGCAGACAGCAACACATTCGATAACCTCACATCATACGAGAACGGCGATGACGGGGTTAAGATATACGATTACGCGAGCAACAATGCATTCACTGACCTCGGTCTGCATGGGAACGAGGGAGACGGCATTGAAGTCCATGATCATTCAAACAGCAACACCTTCACCAATGTTGATTTATACGACAACCTCGGCAGCGGGGTTGTGCTGAACTACTACCTCACCTCGACGCAGCTTGA
>JAGGSN010000090.1 GCA_021159005.1 Candidatus Zixiibacteriota bacterium
CAAGTTTCATTTATTGTGTATTAATTGGAGAATTCTATTGAAAAGGCCGGACAGTAGTGTAATCACTTAATAGTTGGGGTTTTCCAACCCAGAGTGTTTTTTGCAGCGTTGAAATTTTCTGAAAACATTAAGTTTTATATGAATGTAGCGCGTAGGAGCGTATTGCAATATGCTCCTGCGCGCGGTGCATATATTGTCTTAATATTTAAGTGATTACCGTTTATCAACAGCCTGAGATGCTTGCCCAATGCGAACATCCCGATGAATAAATTAACGCTCTCACTTCCTGGCTTTAATAAATAAAACAGTGCCGACTGCCAGGAATATAAGATTGCCTATGGTTGCCGCCAGAAGCGGCGGTAGATTTTGATTGTATCCGAAAGATTGACCAGCCCTAAGCAATACAAAATAAATAAAACTGACAATTATACTTATGCCAAAACCAACCGAGCCTCCCGAACGGCGAGGATTGGCGGCTAATGGAATGCCGAGTATAATTATAATGAAATTGATAAACGGAAAACTTATTTTAAGATAAAGCTCCACTTTGTCTCTGGAAGTTTCCTGTCCCATCCATTTCTTAAGCTGTATTGTTTTAATCAGCTCGAAAAAACGCGTATCTCTTGGTTTTTTCATGCGATGACTCATTATCTCGGGAGTTTGAGGCAAGAAATCGCCAAATAATGTATCTAAAGCGATAAATTCCGTTTCTTTATCGCCCTCAAAAACCCTTTTGGTAACGCCGGTTAAAATCCATCCTGAATCAGCCCAAAACATATTTACCGCCCCAATAGCTATTTTTATCTTATTATCCTCTATTTTTTCAATGATTGTAAAATCCCCGGTCTTCGTGTTTTCATTATAAGTGCGGGCATAAACAACCCAGCCATCCTTGCCCGTTTTGATAACATTCTGCCTTATCTTGCCGCGTGATGTATCCCGTTTCTGTATTTGAACTTTCTTTATCCGGTCTTTTTTATAATTTGAGGGCGTTACTATTAAATCAGTAAAAAATATAGCGGCTATCGAGATAATAAATCCGGCAATTAATATAGGCGCAGTCAATCGGTATAATGAAAGACCGGTTGCTTTCATAACTTCCAGTTCATGATATTTCGCCAGTGAGCCTATGGTAAACATGGTCGAAAGCATGGTTGCTACGGGCAGGGCAAGGATAATAATAAATGGTATATAGTAAATATAATATAGAATCACTAATCTAGTGGTTGCCTGGCTATCAATAAATTTATCTATGTTCTCTATCAGGTCAACTATTATTACAACTAAAATAAAGGCAAGCAAGGCAAAGCCTAAGATTTTCAAGAACCTTCCCAGTATATATTTGTCTGTTAATTTCATTGTTTTTGACCGGGTAGTAATTTTTGTATGAAAACTAATACATCTATAGTGGTCTGTTTATTAACTATATAAATAAGAATTATGCCCGCCGCCCCGATTATTATATTGGGCAGCCACATAGCTAAAGCCCCCGATATATACATGCGATCGGCTAACTCCTCGCCGCCAATAAGAAATGCCCAGTAAATTATGAAAAACAATAGCGATAGGCCAATACTTGTAGCCATACCGCCCTTTCTGGTCATAACTCCTAAGGGGGCGCCAATAAGAATAAAAACAATGCAAGCCGCAGGAATAGAAAATTTCTTATGTATTTCCACGCTTCTGGAATTCATAAGCCGGGTATAGGTCTTGATATTGTTTATTTCAAATTTAATAATGCTTAACAGGTCTTTAGTGGATTTCGAGGCATGGCGAATCGGTATTTTCTTAAGTACTTTGAGCGGCGCATTTTTTTCCGTTTGGGAGATTGTTAATACATTTGCCAGTTCATTTTTTACCAGCGTGTCTATTTTTACCTGCGAAGCTTGAATTTTTGAGAAATATCTCTTGTTCTCATCAATCATCATTCTTACAGGCATTTCCCTATCGCCGCGCGAACCTGATTCTGACCGCACCAGTTCGGTCGATGAGCCTTCAATAGTCAGCGTCTGCTTCTTAAATTTTACCCGACGGTAGCGTTCGATATCATCCGGGTCGGGTTCATGAATTTCCCCATCCGATAAATGCATTATCAATAATGAACCATCCGGGGAAAATTCAATGTTTCCCTTTTTCGCAGTGATTGTGCGCGGCGATTTAGAGTCTTTATGATCAAAAATAGTTATATCGGAAATTTCCGAGGTTTCACTGTCGACAGACTTGACTAAGATATGATAACCCCTAAAATAATCTAAAAATACATTTTCCTCAAGGTTCCAGGTTGGTTTCTTGCGCGTTATATCAGACATCAAAAGTCTCGCCCGATGGTTAGTCTCAGGAAGAACACTGTCGTTAAACCAAACTAAAAATAACGCCAGAACTAACCCCATTATAACGCCCGGAACCAGTAAATTAATAAACGATATGCCGCAGGATTTAAAAGCGATAACCTCGCTGTCGGATGACATCCTGCCATAGCCCATTATAGCGGCAATCAAAACCGCCATAGGTAAAGATAAAGCCAGCATCCAGGCCAAACTTAGAGCGAAAACCTCCAGCACGACCGGCGTGGAAAGACCCTTGGTGATGATTTTATCTAAGACATCAAGAATATAATCCATCAGCAAAACGAATGTGATTACAGCCAGGCCGAATACAAACGGCCCCAGCAGTTCCTTGAAAACATATCGCCAGAGTATTTTCATCGCTGATTATTATATCGGAACGTTTTAGGCATGACAAGGTCTTTCTTTAGCTTATTACTGACATAAGAAGGAATTGTTGCCAAATGGTTATTTCAATATAACCCAAAAAAAGGAAATATCTAATAATATTCATCATCTATAAGTTATTGGTAGGACAGAAATTTTTGTCTGTCTGTGTAAGACAAAAACGGCAGGTCGGGTTCTGACTCGCCGAAGGCGAGGAAAAATCCGACCGACAATGTTTTGAAAAATAACGGGGGAATTCCGCAATCAAAACTCTTGACAAAAGCTTGGAATTCCATTATCTCAAACATGCTGGCAACCATATTCGCTATAACATGAAATTTGGCAGTCGGCGTATTTTCTTGATGGCAATATTAGCATTAGCAAGTGATAATGAGGTTTAATCCATGAGGCGATCTTCTGGCTCCGGTTCTAAAATTCTGGTAACTTATCTTATGTTAATAGGGTTTATAATCGGCGGCTACTGGGTTATTCAGCTTTCCGGAAGTTTTCTATTTCATAGTTCTGGTACTATTAGAAACAGCAATTACATCATCTGGCATATAATAGCCGAACTTATTACCAGCATCTTATCGATAATAGCGGCTTATTTAGTATTAATCCGTCATCCGCTCGGCAAACGTTTAGCCATGTTTACTTGTGGGATGTTGTTATACACCGGCCTTAATTCAATCGGCTGGGGGTCTTTGCATGACCCCGGCTTACTGACCATATTCATGTTTTGCAGTATAGGCGCATTTTTCGGGTTGTTCTATCTTATCGGCCAAGATGAGATTTGAATCAGCGTGAGTACTTTAACCGTGCTGTCCTCATAAATCAACAAATACCGATAATCCTATCTTCCCACCCGAAGCATCCGGTCAAGCGCAAGATAGGCATCATTGGCAATATCTTTCGGCACTATAATCTGTTTAGCTTTATCGAAATTTTCCAGCGTGAAGCACAAGTCCTCAAGCGTAGTTCTATACATATTCGAACATATCGCGCTGGTATCGTTGGCTAAGCTGAATATCTTTTTATCAGGATTATTAACGGACAGCCTGTTAACTAAACTCGATTCAGTGCCGATGGCGATTGTCGAACCGGCGGGTGCTTGCTCGGCATACTTGACAATGTGCGAGGTAGAGCCGACCGAATCGGCAAGATTGACCACCGCCTCCTGGCATTCGGGATGCACGACCACTTTCGCCTCAGGGAATTTCTCCCGCACGCTGGCGATATGCTTGGTAGTGAATCTGGTATGCACATAGCAGTAGCCATACCATAGGATAACATCCGCCCGTCTAATCTCATCCGGCGTAAGTCCGCCGTTTTCGAGATTCGGATTATACATCACTATCTTGTCTTTGGGGATGCCTTTCTTATTGGCGGTATTTCTCCCCAGATGCTGGTCAGGGAAGAAGAACAGCTTTTTATTTTGCTTGAAACAATAATCAAAAGCGGCATCGGCATTAGATGAGGTGCATATCAAGCCGCTATTATTACCACAGAATGCTTTCAAGTCAGCCGATGAATTCATATAGGCAAGCGGCAATACCTTATCCGGCCCGAGAACGGACTCGATATATTCCCACGAATCATATACCTGACCGGTGGGTGCTAAGTCGGCCATAGGACAACCGGCAGTAGGATTGGCAAGATAAACGGCTTTATCATCATCCGAAAGTATATCAGCCGCCTCCGCCATAAATTTCACTCCGCAGAAAACAATCTTCTCAGCGTTTTTTTGATAGGACGCTTTCTTGGCTAAAATATATGAATCGCCGACAAAATCATTAAACTCGACGATTTCAATCCGTTGATAGTGATGGGTTAATATAACTACCCTATCGCCAAGCTCCTCTTTTTTGGCCAGAATTCGCTTTTTTAGTTCAGTTTCGCTTAATGAGCAGTATTCATCGGGAAGGTTTGCAGTAGTGTGTTTCAATGATATCTCCGTATATTTCTGTAGTGTTAGTGTGTAGGGGCGTATTGCCTACGACCTATTTCCCATCTCCGTTATTTCTTTTTTTCCAATCTTCCAAAGCATCTTTTAATGCTTCCTCGGCCATAACCGAGCAATGTATTTTTACCGGCGGAAGCCCGTCCAGTGCCTCAACTACAGATTCATTCGATATCCTTATGGCATTCTGAAGATTTTTACCTTTCAACATCTCGGTCAACATTGAGGAGGAGGCGATAGCCGCGCCGCAGCCGAAAGTTTTAAACTTGGCATCCGTAATGATATCGCCATCTATCTTCAAATATAATCTCATCACATCCCCGCAAGTCGGGTTGCCGACATTGCCGACCGCTGATGGATTCTCCATTTCGCCCATATTGCGGGGATTCATGAAATGGTCCATCACTTTGTCTGAATACGGAAATTTATTCATGTTGCTCTCTTTGCTTCTTTAATGTAATCCTCATAAACCGGAGACATTGCCAGCAGACGGTTGGCAATCTCCTTCAAACTTTCAACTGTATATTCAATTTCTTTATCCGTATTATAATAATCAAGGCTAAATGTAATCGAGCCGGAACAAAATTCCTCCGGCACTCCGACTGCCGTAAGAACATGCGATGCCCGCAGGTCATGTTCATCCGCGCCTCGAAAATTGGATGAGCAGGATGAGCCGGAAGCCGCCATTATACCTTTCATATTCAGATGCAGAAGCAGCGACTCGCCCTCGACGAACTGATGCCAGAAACTGACATGCCCGGGAAGCCGCAAGTCCGGGTGGCCTGTAAATTTGATATGCTCGACATTTTTTTCAATACTTTGCCATAATTTCCTGCCAAGTTCACGCAGCGCCTGAGATTTTTCAGCCAGTTTTGGTCTTATCGCTTCACAAGCGGCGCCAAATCCGACAATACCTATCACATTCTCGGTGCCGGGTCTTGTGCCAGCCTCCTGATTGCCGCCATCAAAAAGCGGCTTGATATGGGTTTGCTTATCAATATATAAGGCGCCAACTCCCATAGGTCCCCCCAGTGTCTGAGCTGAGATAGTCATCATATTAACACCCAAATCCTTAACATCAACAGGTATATATCCCACTGCGGAGGAGGCATCGGAATGAAACGCAACTCCATGTTTATGACAAATTTGCGCCAATTCCTTCAAGGGTTGGATTGAGCCGATTTCAGGGCTGGCGGTGATTATCGAGACTAAAATCGTATCGGAAGTAATCATTTTCTCAAGCTTATCGGGAGCAACGATACCATTTTTATCAACCTTTATAACTTCAAAATCGAAATTATCCAAAACAGGATTTCGTAGCTGATCTAAAATAGAATAATGCTCGATTTCGGAGATAATAATCTTACCGCTTTTTTTGCAGGATAATATTCCTTTAATAGCCAGATTGTTCGATTCGGTTGCCCCGGATGTGAAATAAATCTCATCGGGAGAGGCGTTTACCAATTTGGCTATTTTCTCGCGGGCATCATAAATATAACCACCAGCAGTAATACCGGCAGTATGAACATGCGCCGAGGGATTGCCAAACTTATCCTCAAGCAATCCCGTAATCACTTTTTTTGCCTCTGGTGCCATCTGAGCCGTTGCGACTCTGTCAAAATAAATCATCTCAGACATAATTACCTTTTGAAGACCCATATAGTCTCCATTTAATCAACTACATTATTTCCGAATAAGTTAAGCTTTTTTACAAATTCGTCAAGTTTTATCTTAAATTGCTGCAAGTGCTGTCATATCCCCACAACTGACAGCATGGCATCGCTAAAATAAATGCTGTCGGGTGGGGGGTACCCTTAATTGTTTAGGCAGGTCGTAGTTAAGTGTAACCTGCCAATTTCTTATTAAGCAAAATGTGTCAGTTCATCCGCCTTAGGCGGACTGCGAACTGACATAATATAAAATTGTCGGGTTTTTCGTTTGCTCCACTCACTCGGGACCCGACCTGCGATAAACTGTTTACGTTTATACTCAAGGAAATACTATCATAAATGATTGACATTTTTCGCTATCAAATATAAACTACCTGTATATGAAAAAAGCGACCGTAGTTGAAATACAATCAGATAATATAATCTCAAACGGCAAAATCAACCATGATGAGGCGGTTAAAATGCTTGAGATGGGATTAGATGTTCTCAGCCCTACCGGTGTCAGTTATGACCTCATTAATAGGCTTTTCCCCCAAAAGCATACTATCGGCATCAAAGTTAATGCGCTTGCCGGATCGAAAATGTCAACTTTGCCCGAGCTTGTCTATGTCTTAGCGGATATAATTTGTAAAGCCGGACATGACAAAAATAAGATAATCGTATGGGATAGAAAAGAAGCTGAACTCAAACGGGCTGGCTATAAAATAAATACAAGTGGAAACGGCTGCCGATGTTTCGCCACCGACACAAAGGGAGCTGGTTATTCCAAAAAATTGTATTCGCATAAATCAATCGGGTCGTTAGTCTCCAAAATCCAGACCGATATTTGTGATTCAATGATCAATTTCCCTGTGTTGAAAGACCATTCAATAGCCGGTTTATCGGGTTGTTTGAAAAATTATTTCGGCGTTATCCATAATCCGAATAAATATCACGGCGATCTTTGCAATCCGTATCAGGCTGATTTATTCTCCATGGATATTGTCAAAAGCAAACAGAAATTGGCAATATTCGATGCCGTATGGGTGCAATACAACGGCGGTCCCGGCTATTTAAGCCAGTGGACTGTCGAATATAAGGCGGTTTTAATATCAACCGATGCGGTTGCTTTGGATACCGTGGCGGCAAAAATAATCGATAATTTGCGAACCAATAACGGATTAAAGACATTAAAGGAATGCGGACGGGAGCCTGCGGGCGTTTTTGATGCCGGTAAAGAGGAATTAGGGTGTGCCGACCTTGATAATATTGAGTGGCTTAAGAGAAAGGTATAAATGCAAAATACAATTGTCAAACATTCGAAGAAATTGATTAAAATCCTTGCCGTTGTTATTATTTTTATTATCGGCTGCGGCGGTGCGGTTGTTGATAAAACCACCTTAGAGCCTGAAAAAGAAACCTTAATCAGCAAAAAAACATTGGTCAGGCAGCATCGGGCATTCGATCATTTCTCCAAAGGCAGTCTTTATGAGGTTTCCGGCAATCTTGAAAAAGCTGCCGATGAATACCGTCTGGCTTTATCATACGATTCTGATTCGGATGAGCTAAAAAGGTCGCTGGCCAATATCTATTATAATTTAAGCAGATGCAATGAAGCGCTTGAATTGATAGTTGATATAAAACAGCCGATTAAAGAGGATTTTAACATTGCCGCCGAATGTTTCAACACTACCGGCAGCGATGATAAAGCTATTGAATATTTCAAAAAAGCCGTTCGGCAGGATTCGATGTTTGAATTGCCGAATCGGATTATGGCATCCTATTATGAGGAAAAGGGCGATTTTAAAAAAGCCGAGAAATATTATAAACGCCTTGTTAAAATAAGCAAATTCAGCGATGCCTGGCTTCTGGAATTGGCTTCATTTTATATCAAAACAGATAAGGAAAAGAAAGCGATTAAAATATATGAAAAAATGATAGCTGAGGATTCGCTCGATAATCGCGGTTATCTCGGTATCGCCTCCATAATGGAGATGAGAGATGAAATCCATACTGCGGACAGCTTATATAAATTTATTGCCTATAAAAACTGGGATGATGCCGCTATTCTTAATATAATCGCCCAGAGTTTTATCCGTCTCGATGATTTCGAGATGGCGGCGGAGATTACCCGCCGCATCATTGAGTTATATCCGGATGACTATTATACTCAAAGGCGATATGCTCTCCTTTTATTCTCGCATGGCGATGAGCAAATGGCTGATTCGGTTCTGGCTGAACTGTCTTTTGCTGTTGATGACGACCCGATTTTATATTATTACCGCGGTCGAATTGCCCAGTCTAACGAGGAATTTTCCAGAGCCGAATCGATGTATGTTAAATCGATTTCCATTGCCGATACTTTGACGGAAGCCTGGGTAAGTCTGGCGCATGTCCGCAGCGATTCAGCCGATTTTGACGCCGCCTTCGCCACCTTAGATACAGCCCTTATGAGATGTCCGGCTGATTCGCTTCAATTATTCTACTACAAGGGCGTGTTTTTAGCTGGCGAGGATAGATTTACTGAAGCCGCCGAATACTATCAAAGAATTCTGTCGGTTCAGCCTGAAAATGTCAATATTATGTTTAACTTGGGCGCGGCTTACGAGCGATCCGGCCAGCATGAGAAAGCCGAGGATATATTTAAAGCTATACTTGAAATAACCCCGGATAACGCTATGACCTTGAATTACCTTGGCTATATGTATGCCGACCGGGGAGTCAATCTTGACCAAGCTGAAAAGATGATTAAAAAAGCCTTAGCAGCTATCCCCGATAACGGCGCTTATCTTGACAGCTACGCCTGGGTGATGTATAAAAAAGGCAAATATAAAAAAGCTTTGAAATATCAGTTGAAAGCGATGGAAGCTGACATTGATGATCCGATATTGTTTGAGCACATGGGCGATATATATGAGGCATTAAGCAAACCGGCGCTGGCAAAAGAATTCTGGAATAAAGCTTTTGAGCTTGACCCCGATAACGAAACGATTAAGGAGAAGTTAGCAAAGTAAATTATAAATGATATTTCGAGAATTATAATTTCTCTGGCTGCCAAGCAGCGTTTGGCAGCCAGAGCTAAAACATTGCGTAGGGGCATCCGCCTCAGGCGAACACTCTCCGCATCGCGTAAGGGCATCCGCCTTAGGCGAACACTCTCCGCATCGCGTAGGGGCGTATCCGCCTCAGGCGAACACTCTCCGCATCGCGTAGGGGCATCCGCCTTAGGTGAACACTCTCCGCATCGCGTAGGGGCGTATTGCATACGCCCTCTTGTTGCCAAGCAGCGTTTGGCAACAAAAGCAGTTTGTCGCTTTGTCAACAGTCCGGGAGTATCCGCCTCAGGCGAATACGCCCTTTTGACAAAACCATCATTTGAATTACGGAGTAAATTGAAGTACCAATCAAAGACGAATCATTACCGCTGTCTAATAGCGATTATATTATTATCCTGCGCCTGCGCCAATATCCAGCGTCCAAGCGGCGGGCCGGAGGATAAAAGCTTGCCCGAAATTGTAAATGTTAAGCCGACATCCGGCTCTATAAATGTGCCGCTCGATTCTGATATTGAACTTGAATTCTCCAAACCAATGAATATGATGAAGACCGAGAAGGCATTATTTATCTCGCCATTATTTTTCAATTTCCCCGAATATAAATGGTCGGGCAGAAAACTTAAAATCAAGCTTCCCGACAAACTTATGGCGAACACCACCTATGTGCTTACGGTTGGCGCCTCGGTATGCGATAAACGCGGCAATGAGCTTGGCCAGACTTTTTCGTATCCGTTTTCAACAGGCATGACTATATACTCCTGTTCCATATCAGGCAAAGTTTTAATATCAGGTAGAAGGAATCTCAACATCTGGGCTTATAAACTCGAATCGAGTCAGCCGGATACTTTCTGGATGAAGCTTCCGGATTATATCACTCAGCCAGACAGCCTTGGCGATTTTAAATTCGAGTATCTAAGCTACGGAACCTATCTTGTAGCGGCGGTCGAGGATAAAAACAACGACCAGTTCTGGGCGCCGCCGGCGGAAAAATTAGCCCTGCCCGACACGCTTATTACATTGAACGAGACTAATCCCGAATATGGACCTTTAATAATGATGACTGTCGACAGAGATACTCTTCAGCCTAAAATGACAAGGGTTGTTTCGCCTAATAAAAATATGTTTATTGTTGAATTTTCCCAACGGATGGACTCATCAAGCATCTTTAATATAGATAATTATATTCTGCATCCGGTAAGCGATTCATCAGCTATTATAACTATAAAGGATATCTATCCGGTTACAGATGATTTAATGTCTATGTATATCGAGTGCGGTGAACTTATTGAAGGCGAAAAATATAAATTCAATGCCTCAAGGCTGAATTCTGTTTATGATATAATCTCCGATACGTTGTCTCGTATATTCAGCGCGGGAGGAATTGATACAACAGCTCCGCTAATAACGGCTATCGATCCAAGGCCATCGAACAGGCCGATACCAATAGGGTTTGATATTACAGTCTATTTCTCGGAGCCGATGGATTCATCGGGCATAGTCAGCAGTATTTCAATTGCCGATACCATTGGCGCGCCGGTTTCGTTTGAGGCGGAATGGATTTATCCTCATAAAATTGAAATTAAACCGGATTTCGAAACCGATAAAGTTTATAATCTGTTT
Organism: Candidatus Zixiibacteriota bacterium; assembly: GCA_021159005.1. Lineage (NCBI taxonomy): Bacteria > Pseudomonadati > Candidatus Zixiibacteriota > Candidatus Zixiibacteriota bacterium. Next base: position 10,997 of record JAGGSN010000090.1, read on the forward strand.
GTTGATGAGCAAAATATTTACGACAAATCGGGCAACCCGCTTGGCGATACGATTATTTCATACATCTATAATATCGCTTCATTGGATACATTCGGGCAGGTTATAGGCAGGGTTGTAAATGCGCCCGGCCTGGAAATCGTTGTGATTGCCGAGCCGAAAACCGGCAAAGAATCTGCAGTCAATTGCAACAATGATGGCTTTTTTAAATTCGACAGGTTGTTTCCGGGAGTGTATAATCTTAGAGCATTTTATGATTCTAATAAAAATGAAAATTTTAATGGCGGCGAAATAAGGCCCTTTAAATTCGCTGAATCTATTGCATTATATGGTGATACAGTCAAAGTTCGAAGCCGATGGGAAACCGATATCGGTATCATTGATTTTAAGCCGCAAATTAAATAATATTGACAGATAATAAAAATAATATATAATACATACATGAAATGTCTTAAAAACTTCAATTTTAAAGGGGTGTTATGGTTTTGGGTATTCATATTACCGCTTATTTTATTTACCGGTAATGCCTTAGCCGAAATTTACCGCTCGGAATTGACAATCGGGCAAACAATTAATGATAAACTTGAATTTATGGTAGAAACCGCGGATATTGATGTCTTTGCGGTTGTAATCGATGGCAAGGCTATCCCGGTTATGCATGTGTCTGGTAATCAATATATTGCCAATAACATACCTGCAATAAACCCGCAATCGAAAATAACATTCATAAGTAAAAGCGATGACAATAATTTATCCGGGCAGGATATCAAGTATGTTATTAAACATGATAATGGAATAGAAAAAAAAGAATCGCCTGGACTAATACTTGATGTTGAACCGCTTAAACCGACAGTAACCGACTCCTTAAGAATCGGAACTGCCGGTGTTTTAGATACTCACCGGGTTGGTTTCGAAATACATGATGAACAAATCCCAGAATATGGTGAAATCTGGATCGCTTTTAATGGCGGTTTTGATGTTGCCGGTATTGATCCCAATTCGGTTGTTTATGAGGATAATGATGTTTCAAATGATGGCAATGAGCCGCAAATCATTCCCGATAGTTTCACTGTTATCGCTCAAACTGTAATTATTCCTCTTGATAACGGCACGCCTGCTGTTCCCAACTCGAGAATCAATATCGAGTTTTCCCCGGTAAGAAATATAATAGCGGGAGACTATATAATTACAGTCATGGTGTTTGATGATAGCGGTAATATTCTCTACAGCCCGACAGCCTCCGGTGTTTTCACTATCGCGCCGGATGAACTTGATTATATCGAGGTTGCTCCCGGTAATGATATAAATATCTCATCAGATTCGATTATTGTGTTTACTGCGTCAGGTTATGACCAGTATGATAATGAGATAACCGGCCTTGATTATGATTGGGCGATAACCGTGGACTCCTGCGGCTTTCTCGATAACGGCACATTCAGGGCAATCAAACTTGGCGAATGTTATATCACGGCGGAAACAGATTCAAAAATTGATTCATCCGGGTTAATTACGATTATTCCGGGCGAATTTAGCGAATTTGGCTTAACCGGCTATCCCGATTCAACTGATGCCGGCGCTAGTTTTCCTATTGGCACTATTGTTTATGTTGCTGCTTATGATATCAATAATAACATTATTTACGATTATAGCGGTTCGATATATTTCTTCTCAAGCGACACTATCGCTGATATTATCTATGATGAGAATAATTTATATGATTTTCAGCCTGTCGATTCGGGTAGAGTAAATTTTGACCGCAACCATTTTATTTTCAAACGGGCAGGTTTCCAGACATTAAATGTAACAAACATAACAGATACCACTATCTCGGCGCTCATAAAAGTAATACCGGGCAATATTAACTCGCTTACCTTATCATGCCAGACTAACCAGACTGCCGGCATGCCTTTCAGTTTGAGCGCTGCTAATGCTGTTGATGAATTTGGCAATGCCGCCAGCGGGATTGTTTTTGTTGATGCTTCTGAAGGCGGCGGATTTTCACCGGGAGGGGTTCCTCCAACCTATAATAATATTTCAGTAACGAACGGTTCTGGTTCCGCTTTTCAAACGTTAACCAAAGCCACTACCGCAGATTCAACTGTGCTAAAAGGTTCGGTGCTGGTTGGCGGTGATTTTTTCAGCGGCCGCATTTATGTCAACCCCAGTTTCGTGGATAATATTACTCTTACTAATTACCCCGATTCGGTAATTGCCGGACAGCCGTTTCCCTCACCCGCTAACGATCCGGTAATAACTGTCACAGACGCTTATGGCAATACCAGCGCTAATTATCGCGGTACCGTAGAGTTTTCGGGAGCATCAAGCGCGCCAACACCTTATGAGTACACAGCCGTAGATTCAGGCGTTCACGCTTTTAGCGGCAGCGAGTTTATATTCACGCAAGTCGGGGCGCAGAATCTAATAGCAGCCGACCAGGACGACAACAGCCTTACCGACACATCGGAATTTATATATGTTACAGCCGCCGAGGGAATCGCCTCATTTACATTATCGGGACCCGGTACAATTGTTGCCGGCGAACCTTTTAATCTCACAGTCAGCAATGCCGTTGACGCTTACGGCAATCCTGCCAGCGGCACGGTAGCAATAGCAATAACCAGCGGCGGCGGCGATTCTCCCAACGGCGTTCCGCCTACTGTAAATAATATCACAGTTAATAACGGCAATGGCTCTGCCAGCCAAACATTGGCAAATGTCAATACAACCACATTCAGAGGAACTGCAAACGGTGCTGTTGAAACAGTTGATATAATAGTGCAGGCTGGCCAGGCGACAAGAATTAGCCTGACCAATTATCCCGATATAGCAACAGCCGGCGAGGGATTTTCCACCGACCCGATTGTTACAGTTTATGACCTTTACGGAAATTTAAGCGATGGCTACAGAGATACAATAGCATTTTCCGGCGCTTCTGATTCTCCGTCCGATTATCCTTTTACCGCCGGTGATGCCGGTCAGCATACATTTTCGGGAAATAATTTTGCTTTTAACAATGCCGGTTCGAATAGACTAATCGTTACGGATTCTAATAATAATCTGGCTGATACCTCCTCGATTATCGAGGTTTATGCCTCGCCGATAATCGCCTCGTTTACGCTTACAGCGCCTGCCT
>JAGGSN010000091.1 GCA_021159005.1 Candidatus Zixiibacteriota bacterium
CACCCGCCTTCACATTTGAAGATGAACCTCACACCCCCATTCCGCCCGAACAGCCCCCGGTAGACGCTCATGTTTGTGAAGAATGTGAGAAAGTTTGTAAGAGTTACGCGGGGTTAGTTGCACATAGACGTTTCTCAGGTCACGGTGACACAGCATGAGTGCCTATCATCCACAACCTAGAGTTAATAAAGAAGCTGCCGAATGTGCTTTACTTGGGTTATTGGATATGATTCCTGATAATCCTACTAAAGCGGATATGCAGATTGCGTATAAAACTGCTGCTGGACTGAGTATACTTAGTCAGTTCGGTTTGGAGAGAACGTATGACCAAACAAGTAATTAATCATAATATGGCCGATCTTCCGCAGGAAGGTTCTGAGGAAGTCGGTAAATTCTTCTGGCAGAAATGGGAAGAAGCTGTTGCTGAGAAGGAGCGGCTTGGTATTCCTGAAAGGATGTTGAAGAATTATGCCTTATTCCGTGGCGATCACTGGCAAGGCCGGAAGAAAACGGCGGCTGATAAGATAACTGCGAATCTTCTCTTTGCAAATATCGAGAGAACTGTTGCGAATATTACAGCAAAATCACCAATGGCTGAGGTGGTTGATCTTTATGGTGAAATAGATGAAGCGGCTGAAGCTCTATCCGCTCAAGTAAGAAAATGGAGTAATGAGAGCGAAGCGGCTTCTATTTTATCTCTTTCTGTAAAGGTGATGGAGATTTATGGAATCACTGTTGAGAAAGCTGTTTATAACAGTCGAACTGAGAAAACGGATATTGTCTTGGTTGATGGGTTCGCTTTTGCGCCTGCTCCGGGGTATTTTGAGGAACTTAATGATTGTCCTTATTTAACTCATGCTTACCCGATGTCAGTGCCTGATGTTGAAGCGATGTTTGGTGTCAAGGGAGTGGTGGAAGGAGAAGAAGGACTCAGAGTTTTAGGGAAAGAAGAACGTGAGAACTCAGCACCTGTCTCTTCCGGAACAAGAGCAGGGAGTCAGAACTATCCTGGTAATTATTCCAGTTCGCAACATCCTGTAAGAGAAGGCGTCTCAGCAGATTGTCCGGCACTTGTTGTAGAAGTGTGGGTGCGAGACTGGTCGTTAGAGAAGTTTAAACAGATTGATGTCAATCCTGAGACGGGAGAAGAGTTTGAAATAACGACAGAGCGATTGAAATACCCTGGTGGTATTCGAGTTGTGACGCTTGCCAACGGTGGTAATCTCGTTTTATCTGATATTCCTAACCCGAATATTAATAGTGAAATACCGAGAGAAGCTACAGCAACGACTTTCCTTTACGACCATTTTCCTTTCTATAAAGCCAACTCTTACGAAGATTCTACTTCGCTTTGGGGCTTCTCAGCTTCGGAGCAAGTAGGTGATATCAATGTAAAAATTAACGAAATCTTAACACGTCTCAGTGCTTATCTTTCCAGAGTTACCTTACCACCTCTCATTGTTCCACAAGATAGCGGGATAACTCTCTCCCAGATAAATAATAAACCGGGGTTGGTGCTTCAACCGGTTTCGACTTCCACATCTAACGGGATTCGGTATTTATCCGTTCCTAATCTTCCGCATAATTTCTTCGATGCTCTTCAATGGTACATTACATTGTTCGATCGTATCTCTCAAATTGAGGATGCTGATCGCGGTGAAGCGCCGACAGGTGTAATTGCTGCTCAAGCCATCGTCGCCCTGCAAGAACGCGGGGCTGTGATGATGCGAGCCAAGATTAGAAGTGTTGATTATCTCGTCAGGCAGCGGGGCCGCTGCGCTATATCTAATTTTCAGAACTTTGGTCAGTCGATAACGACGGTTGAAGTTCAGGGTGATACGATTCCAATCGAAGGTTTAAGTTTCTTGGGACGGGAGTTTAATTATGTCGTTGAATCAGGCTCGACAGTTGCGAAGACGACACTCCAGACTCAGGAACAAGCAATGGCTCTTTACGAAGCCGGAGCAATCGACAGACGCGCTTTACTCGAAACCCTTAACTTCCCCGGCTGGAAAAGTATCATCGAGAGATCAGGGGAAGGACAAGTAGATCAGGCGTTGCAGATTCTTATCTCGGCTGGGTTACAAGAAGAGGATGCTGTCAACTTGAGGCAATATGTAATGGAAGTTCAGGGAGGCCCAGGCGACGTTCAACAAAATGCACAACCAACTAGAGCCAAACAGAAGATGACCACTAATAATCAGCCAAATAGCGCCGAAACTAGACCGCCAGCAGCGAGGCAACGAGTATGATTTACGAATATAAGTGCTCATTCTGCGAGCGTCGTACTGAGCGAGTTTGTAAAGTTAATGAGCGTAATGATTTTTTCCATTGCACTGAATGTCACGCTGTAATGGAGCGAGTTCCGAGTTTCGGTGGAGGTCTTCGGACGGAGCATCCTTCGTGGTTGGATCACCACGTTCAGGGTGCAATCGCTGACCCGAAAGCACCAAAGTTGACAACTAGGACAGAGCATGATAATTATTGTAGAGAGCGCGGGATAGCGCATTTATAATGAATCAATGGGGTATAATATCCGGGCAAGAATGGGTTGACACCTCTTCCGAATGGGAAGCTGGGGTACATTCATTAGATGCTGAGACTGGAAGTTATGTTTTAACAGGGGCTCCAGCTTCTATATCAAGCAGTAGAAAATTAAGTTGCGAAACAGGTTCTTTCTCATATAACGGCGCTGATGTTACCCTCACTAAGGCAATCGGTTTAATCGCTGAACAAGGTTCTTACGTGCTTTCTGGAGGAGCAGTTGATCTTGAGGTTTCACGTAAACTTGACGGGGAGCTTGGTGAATACACGCTAAATGGCAGTGACGCTGGGTTAATATATACGCAAGGATCGACCTTAACTGCTGAAACTGGCGAGTATGTATTTGCTGCTGCTGACGTTGCTTTCTTAACCCATTATCGACTTGTTGCTGAAGTTGGTGATTATGTTTTAGCTGGCGCTGATACTTCCTTTTCTCTCGTTTTTTCTCTGGTAGCTGATAGCGGAACTTACACGATTGCAGGGGCTGATGTAGATTTTTACAGAGGTTATGTATTAAATGCAGCGGTTGGCGAATTTATTCTCAGCGGCGCGGCGGCAGATCTTCAATTATCTGGGTCTTTAATTACAGAAAGCGGAAGTTTCATATTAAACGGCGCTGATGTAAATTTCTCTAAATGTCTTGGATTGGTTGCAGAGACAGGAAGTTATGCAGTCAATGGTAATGATTGTGACATTACCAGACATAAAGTTTTTGTTGCTGACGAAGGTGTTTATGCTATTAACGGAGCAGAAGCAGTCTTATCTCATTACGGGGCGTTTGATAATATTCTCGTTGCTTATGCTTTTATTCGCGGTGTAACTGAAGTAGATTTTGTTAGAGATCAAACGACAGTAGATTTCATTAATTAATTTTCAAGGAGTAATAAAATGGCAACATATAATAAATTTCATAGTTTCGTAGAAGCTATGGCTGAAAAGAAACACAATCTCGGTAGTGACCAGATTACTATCGCTTTAACTCTTGTAGCACCTGTAAACACTAACACTGTGTTGTCAAATTTAACAGAAGTTGCTTATGACCATTGTTCAGCCAGGGATGTTACAACCGTTTCGTCCGCTCAAACGAGTGGAACTTACGCATTGACGTTGCAAGATATTACTTTGACAGCTTCGGGCGGGGCAGTGGCAGAATTTCGTTATATTGTTCTTTACAATGACACCGCGGCAAATGATGAGTTGATTGGTTGGTATGATTATGGTTCAGGTATTACTCTTGCAGATGGTGAAAGTCTTGCAATTGATTTCGCAGAACCTACAATTACGATAACAGAATAACGGAGAATAACAATGGCTTTGGATTTCTTTACAAAACAAGCTTACGAAGTGTTTTGGATTTCTTCGTCTTTTGCAAACGACTTAGGGAGTTCTGAAGCCATTATTATTGCATCCAGCACAGTGACGGTTACTGACAAAGATGATACGGATGTAACTTCAGATATAATTGTTATTGGGACTTTGAGTTGTGATTCTACTAATCAGATAGCTCAAGTGCAAATTAAAGGTGGTGTTGAATCCGCATCTCCTTATAAGATCACGTTTAGAATTGTTACTGATTCCAGTCCCGCTAACAAATGGGAAAATGATATCAGAATGAAAGTTAAGGAGCTGTAATGGCTATTGATGCAACTTATATAAGCTCCAGTAGTTTTTCGATCGTAGGTGATCAGACGGTTGAATTTCATACTGGTCGCAGAGTCAAGATGATTGGTGACTCTGATTGGTACGGAACGATCTTTACTGCTGTTTACTCCAGCGTTACTACGATTACTTTGACCCCAGGGAGTGATAATATTGATGGCACTCTAACCGGGGTGTTGTACGGGGTTATTAGTGGTAAGGAAGACGATTGCTCAATGCCTATCCACACTCATGACGGTGATGAGGGCTCCGGGGGTAAAATAGTTGACGCAGATATAGATATTACGGATACAAATAGTAAATTCATTTCCACTACTCTCGGAGGTGTGTTTGACGAAATTGGAGAAACGAAATTCTGGAACGGCTTTGATCTGCAAAGTCCCGATAGCAACGGCACCCTAACCTGGGATAGTGGAACAAGGACTGTCAGTCTCGCAGTAACTGGAGGCGAAAGTAATTTTTACTTTTGGGTTGATGGAAAAAAAGTTACAAAAACTACAACTCAGACAGTTGTAGTTCCCGATGTAACTGGAGTTTATTATTGTTATTTCGATACTTCTGGGGTTCTGCAATATATTCTTGATTCCAGTGTTCCTGATTCTGCATTTTATGATTGTGCGATAGTTGCTATCGTCAGATGGAACGCAACTCAAGGTACTGGTGGTTGTGGTAATGAGCGGCATGGTATCCGCATGAGTGGCGCAACTCATCTGTATAATCATGTCACTTATGGGGCTCGGTATGAAGCCGGGTTCGACATCACAGGATTGACTGATGGGAGTCCTACTTATACTCAAGTGGCAAGTGGTAAGTTCTGGGATGAAGATATTAGGCACAGTTTGTCAGCTCAATCGACTCATCCTTGGATGTATAGGTTAGGTGCATCAGGATTATGGACTTCAGTCGCGGCTGATAACCAAGTAGGATTGAAAGATGGCGCGGATACCTATTATTCTTGGAATGAGTGGACTGGTTCAACTTGGCAATTAACTGAAGGAACAACCACTACTGATTATTTTATATCCTTTTTTATAGCAACTCCGAGTGTTAGTGCATCTTCAGGAGTTATGAAAATTGTCGGGCATAATGCTTATAGTAGTGTAGCAAATGCGAGAGCTGCGATTGAAAGTGAGCTGCACGGTTTGTCAACAGAGGGACTTCCTGGCCCGGAGATAGTTTTTCTGCTTGCTATAATTGTAGATAGGACAGGAGATTTGCAGGAACTGGCAGATGGTTCTGTTTATTATGATCTTCGTGGCGTTAGTAGTAAGGGGTCTGGCGGCTCAAGTGGTACGACGTTATCTGCTGCTGATGTTCCTATAACTGATTCTGGGAGCATTATTACAGCGGATAATGTAGAAGATGCTTTACAGGAGAATCGCACTGCTATTGATCTGAATACTGACCAATTTTCAGCTATTGATGCGTTGGTTGCAAGTGTTGACGCCGTAGCTGTTTACTATGGTAAAGTTGCTGACGATGATGACCCTGAGTGGTATCTCAAAGAAGGTGGCGATTTATGGCCTGCTGAGTATTTGTGTTACGCAGTTGGGGACACCATCACAGTTAAAGACGTGACGGATATTGAGCTACCGACGTTTACGACTTACACGTATACGGGTTATGTAATTTCTAGTGTGAAGATGTTGAATGGTATGCTAGTTGTTGGTACTGACCT
>JAGGSN010000092.1 GCA_021159005.1 Candidatus Zixiibacteriota bacterium
GTGGGCTTTGTCAACAGTCTGAGGGCGAACACCCCTACGCACTGATGTATATAATGTCTGGTTTATTGCTTCATTGAGCAGCGGAACGCTGACAAGCTGCAAAAATGAGGCGGCAATTAAGCCCATTATGCCGCCGGCGAATGAAATTAAAATCGATTCTATCAGAAAGGCGGCTAAGATATTTCGACGCTTAAATCCCAAGGCGCGCATAGCGGCAATTTCGGTAGTGCGATTGGCTGCAGCGGCATACATTGTTATCATTGCCCCGATTACTGCGCCAAGACTGAAAATAATACTGAGAGCCGCGCCTATTGAATTAATAAAGATTGAGGCGGCATGAGTTTGATCGGCATAATATTTATCTTCTCTTTTAAGTTCGACACTTATTCTGGGGTCAGCTTTAGGCAGGCAAAAATTGCTCAACATCCCCCCATATCTCAGATTCGAATGATGATTCATTGGCTTCAAATAAGCCGACAACTGTCCAGTCTGTATTGCTAAAATTAATCGTCTCACCCAGACCGCATCCCTTTAATTGTTTTGCCGCCTTGACACCGGCTGCAATCTCAGTTTCTCCGGCTTCAAACATGCGTCCCTCAACAAGCTTGAACCCTTTGTGTATATCTGCTGATTTAACGCCAACACCTCTAATCATAACGTTAGCCGGAAGACCATCCTCGCGGCGGATATGGTTAATCATCACTACAGGTTCACCGTCTACCATTCGCTTGCCATCATCACCAAGCGCAATCTCGGGAATAGTTTTTATAATATCAGTCTGTTCCCTTGTAATAAAACTCATCATTTCGATAGAAGATGATTCTCTTAAAACTATGACATTATCGGGACGTCCGGAACTAATAAATATTTTCTTCAGACCATTCGATAACATCAACACGCCGGCAAACACAAAAACTACCAGCCAAGCAAGGCGGGAGTGGGGCACCCCGCGTCAGGATGTCGTTCCTTCCATCCTGACGCATAACCAAATATATTGCAGGGAAATATGATAGATTGGCGTCTTAGTCAAATTATAATTGTAAAAGGAGTTCTCTCGACAATTTTCAAGCAGTTACTGACATAATACTGCTGGCGGCTTTTTCTTTCTCGATTTTATTGCTGTTCTGCTCGATTGTGAGGTCAACCGGCAGGATTATCGTGAAGATTGTGCCTTCTCTTTCTTTGCTTTCGACCTCGATGGTTCCCATATGACCGGTGATTATCTTGCGTACTAAAGACAGGCCAAGACCGGTGCCTTTTTCGCGTGTGGTGAAGAAGGGATTGAATATCTTCGGCAGGTTCTCTTTTGATATTCCCTTGCCGGTGTCGGATATTGATATTATCACCTGTTTAGCATGAGAATTAAAAGTAAGTCCGACATTTAGAATGCCGGAGTCATCCATAGCCTGACAAGCGTTTATCATCAGATTGGACAGGGCGTTTTTTAGAAGTATCGGGTCGGCATTGATAGCAATGTCGCCTGATTGATCATCGACAGAAATACTGATCTGCTTATCCTGATGCAATTCGACCGCCATTTTCAGGCTGTCATATACAAGGTTTCTGATTTCGATTCTGGAGGGCTGAATATTCAGCGGCTTTGCAAAGGTTAAGAATCTGCTTATCATCTCCTCGGTTGCTAATGATTCGGATATAATTGATTGAGCGATAGAGCTTGCTTTATCATCAGGGGGCATTAATTTTTTAAGCAATTTACTGAAACCCAGGATAGCCGCGATTGAATTGCGCAGTTCATGCGCCAATCCGGCAGACATTTCGCCCAGCGCCGCCATTTTTTCGGTGAAATCGGATACTTGCTGAAGCTGCTTGATTTTTGTCAGGTCGGTTAATAGCGCCGCTGCGCCGATTTTATTATTCTCATTATCGGAAATCAGCGATGATGTCAGGCCAATCCAGAGGCTGTCGCCGTTCTCACGAGTGATTTCGAATTCGGTGCGTGAAAATATCTTGTCATTGTTTAAAGCTTCATTTAGAACCATGGCAATATGATGATTTTCCCCAAAGACTTCAGCATAATGTTTGCCCTGAACATAATGCTGAGAGTTGCCGATGATTTTTTCAGCCGCGCGATTAAACCGAGTTATTATCCCTTGATTATCGCAAATAATCGCGCCGGAGGAAATACTGCTAAGGATATGCTCATTATATTGCGCTAATGAATCCGCCCGCTTTTCGGAGATGTCGTACATAGATTGAAGCAGCTTTTCTTTCTGCTTAAGCTCGCGAATAACCTCCTGAAACATCTTAACGGCATACTCGACAGAATCGACATCCTCATAATCCAATTGTGGAAAATCTAAAGCGCTGGCTTCCTTCTTGATTTTTTTGTAAGGATTCATCACAGACCTGATGAACAAATAAGCGATAATTAAACCGATAATTAAACCGGCTATTCTAAATATATTATCAAATACGGCCAAGCGGTTTAGATTATTTCCGACTCTGTTTACGCCGTGTACATTGATATAATAAACAGTCTGTCCGGTTTTGCTTTTAATTACGGCAGATTTCGATATTAGATTTTCCGAGGATTCTGAAATCAGCGCGCTTACAGCCATAAGCCGGCTGCCAAGGCTATCGAGTATTTCAATTTGATTGAGGTCAGTCAAAGTTAGGATTTCATTCAAGTAGGCGGTCTCCGGTAAACTCAGATTATTAACTTCAATAACCTTTTTAACCGATTTCAAGCCGAGTTTTATGCGGGATTTAAAGTTTTCATTTAGAGCCAGGCGAGCTTTACCGAGCGAATAAGCGGAAATGAAATTTAGGGAAAGAAAAAAGCCTATTAAAAGAATAATCGTAATTTTAATTTCGGATTCATAACCGCCGGAGAAAAACCGTTTTTTTTTCAACTTGCTCACATTTGAGATATCGGCAGAATGGTTCAGATGTTGAAGAAATTATCAGAACCGAATAACGAGCAGGCTATCGCACATGGTATATCCAACCGGGTGGCAGTGATATTCGCAACTGTGCCCCGTGTCCGCAGACAGGCGGGCGCCGGTAGGCAGGCTATATTATATTATCGTCCGATGAATTTTAAATAGGCGGCAATAAGCTCATTGCCTCTATAGAATACAATTAAGGCGGCAGTTACCAGATATGGTCCGAATGGTATTGTGTGGGCCGATTCTTTATCTTTAGCCATTATAAGCATAATGCCGCCGATTAAGGCTCCGAAAAATGAGCCGATTACCAATACCAGCAGAATTCCTTGCCAGCCTAAAAAGGCGCCGAGCATAGCCGCCAATTTAATATCGCCGCCGCCCATGCTTTCCTTTTTGAAAATCTTGTCCCCCATCACTGCAACAGCTAAAAACAGAGCACCGCCGACAAACAAACCGATAACAGAATCGAGCCAGCCAAGACGAACTCCCGGCAGGAAACTTGCCGCAACGCCCAGCACTATTCCCGAAAGCGATAATGAATCGGGTATTATTTGAAAATCAACATCGATGAAGAACATGATTAAAAAAACAGTTGATAGGTAAAAGCCGACTAAAAGCATATAGATATTATCACTTACAATATATAAATCATAATAAGCAAAAAGAAAAAGCAGGCCGCATATAAATTCGACCAATGGATAGCGTATGCCTATTACCGCTCCGCAGTAGTCGCATTTGCCGCGTAAAAACAGATAGCTTAGCAGCGGGATATTATGCAGCGGTCTTATTGGCTGTCCGCAGGCAGGGCATTGTGAACGGGGTTTGACAATCGACATCTTGCGCGGAATACGATATATACAAACATTAGCGAAACTGCCGATGCTTAACCCGATGAGAAAAACGAATATTCCTATAATTATATCCAACATAATTTAATTCTACTATCCTTATTAATGCCTGTAAATCTAAATTTAATAATCTAATCAGTACAATGTTATTTAAAATTAAGCTTTTTCCATGTAAAATATATCGACAGAATTACCAAAAGCAGAAGATATTTAGGCAAAAATATTATTGTCCAAATAGTGAAAGGCATTTCCTCTGGCTGCTAAACAGCCGCTTGGCAAACTTAGCTAATTCTCTAATTACCCTTCTCGACCTATTCCTTGCCATTTCATGTAAAATAATTATATTTATTGGTTGGCTAAAATCGGTTGACAGAATATCTACTGTTCATTATAATAGTGAACATATGTAGATATAATGAAATATCAGGTGTTGGGAATGATAAACGACAAAATAATAATCAAAGGCGCCCGCGAACATAACCTGCAAAACATAGATGTTTCAATTCCCCGCAATAAGTTAGTTGTAATAACCGGTCTTTCCGGTTCGGGAAAATCATCGCTGGCATTCGATACGCTTTATGCAGAGGGGCAAAGGCGGTATGTCGAGTCGCTGTCGGCTTATGCTCGTCAGTTTCTTGGCCTTATGGAGAAACCGGATGTCGATTTTATAGAGGGACTATCGCCGGCGATATCAATCGAACAGCGCTCAGCCGCTAAAAACCCGCGCTCTACTGTCGGTACTGTTACGGAAATCTATGATTACCTTCGGTTATTGTATGCCCGTGTCGGTATTCCCTATTGTTATAAATGCAAAGAGCCTATCAGTCAGCAGACAGTCCAGCAAATCGCCGATTCGGTAATAGAATTGCCAACCAACAGCCGGGTGCATATTCTCGGCCCTGTAGTCAGGGGGCGCAAAGGCGAATTTAAAGATGTATTCGACCAAATCAGGCGGGAGGGCTTCGTCCGTTTGCGCGTTGACAGCAAAATATGCGAAATCAATGACGATATCCAGCTTGACAAAAAGAAAAAGCATACCATCGAAGTTGTTGTTGACAGATTAATTATTAAAAACGGCATCCGCAAAAGATTGACTGATTCTCTCGAAACCGCTTTGAAGCTTGGTTCCGGCTTGGTCAATGTGGATGCCATTGGCAAAGGCGAGCGTTTATACTCCGAACGCTATGCCTGTGAAAACTGCGGTATTTCGTATGAGGAACCCACGCCGAGGATGTTTTCGTTTAACTCGCCGTATGGAGCCTGTCCGGCATGTTCGGGGTTGGGCGCAAAAATGGAACTTGATTTGGATTTAATAACGCCGGATCCATCATTGTCAATCAATGAGGGCGCGATTGCTCCCTGGGGTATTCCAAGAGGCGGCTATTATTTTGGTTTAATTGCGGCGGTATCGCGTCATTTTGGATTTTCCCTAAATACGCCATTTAATAAACTGGCTAAGAAATTTCAAAATATCATTCTGCATGGCTCGGGAAAAGAGGAAATTAAATTCAGTTTCGAACACTCTAATGGCCGGGGTCTGTGGGAACATTATAGTGCCTTTGAGGGAGTAATCAACAATCTCAAACGACGGTATCGTCAAACCAAATCAGAGAGTATTCGCGCCTGGATTGAGCAATATATGTCAATTAAACCGTGCGAGGCTTGCGATGGCGCTCGTCTAAAACCGGAGGCTTTATCGGTTATGGTCGGCGGCCATTCAATAGCCCGTGTTGCGGCGATGTCGGTCAAGAAAGCCAAAGAGTTTTTTAATAATCTCAAACTAAACCGCCGTCAATCGACTATTGCCCGTCAAATATTAAAAGAGCTGAGCCAGCGGCTTGGCTTTCTTATGGATGTTGGCCTTGATTACTTAACCATAGACAGGTCGGCGATGACATTGTCGGGCGGCGAGGCGCAAAGAATCAGGCTGGCCACGCAAATCGGCTCCCGTCTGGTAGGCGTGCTGTATATCCTCGATGAACCTTCAATCGGCTTGCATCAGCGCGACAACAAGCGGTTGTTAAATACATTGACAACATTAAGAGAGCTTGGCAACACTGTGCTGGTAGTAGAGCACGACCGCGAAACAATCGAAGCCGCCGATTATGTCATCGACTTGGGACCGGGCGCTGGAATAAAAGGCGGAATAGTTGTAGCCAGCGGCGCGCCGGCAAAAATTAGACGTTCAAAAAAATCTATCACCGGCAAATATCTATCTGGGAAGCTTTCAATTCCGGTGCCTAAACGCCGTCATGGCGGCAATGGCGAGAAAATATCAATTCGAGGAGCAAAGGGCAACAACCTGAAAAACATCCGAGTTGATTTCCCGCTGGGTAAATTTATCTGCGTTACAGGCGTATCGGGTTCGGGCAAATCAACGCTTGTCAATGAAACATTATTTCGGGTAATGGCTCAAAAATTTTATGGTTCGAAAACGCCGCCGCTTGTTTATGACAGCTTGATAGGCCTTGAAAAAATCGATAAGGTTATTGATATCGACCAGTCGCCGATTGGCCGCACGCCGAGGTCGAATCCGGCTACTTATACCGGGTTGTTCACTCACATCCGCGATTTGTTTTCACAGATTCCCGAATCGAAGGTAAGAGGCTATTTGCCGGGACGGTTCTCTTTCAATGTTAAAGGCGGGCGATGCGAGGCTTGCGAGGGCGACGGCATCATTAAAATCGAGATGCATTTCCTGCCGGATGTTTATGTGCCATGCGAGGTCTGCAAAGGTTCGCGCTATAATTGCGATACTCTCGAAATCAAATATAAGGGCAAATCTATTGCCGATGTTTTGGATATGACTGTTGAAGAAGCGCTGGAATTTTTCAAACATATCCCGCCTATTAAACGCAAACTTCAGACGCTTGCCGGCGTGGGGCTTGGCTATATTCATCTCGGCCAGCAGGCGACTACGTTATCGGGAGGAGAGGCTCAGCGGGTGAAGCTTTCCACCGAGCTTTCAAAGATAGCGACAGGCAAAACGCTTTACATTCTCGATGAGCCGACTACCGGCCTGCATTTCGATGATATTAAACAGCTTCTTCAGGTGCTAAATACATTGGTTGACCGGGGCAATACAGTGATTGTTATCGAGCACAACATGGATGTAATCAAGACTGCCGACTGGATTATCGACCTTGGCCCGGAGGGCGGCGATGATGGCGGTCAAGTAGTGGCAATCGGCGCTCCCGAGCAGGTAGCGCAGAACAAAATAAGCTATACCGGTCAGTTCTTGCGCCGTGAGTTGGGGTTGGGTTGATGAGAATAGAATTGACAATAAAATAAATTTACGTTAGTTTGAAATTGCAATGAAGACACATCATAAAATTATCATAAACGATTCGTGAAGCATGGAAGAAATTGCCGATGAATCGATTCATCTTGTGGCTACATCTCCGCCGTATTGGCAGTTAAAAGACTATGGCAATGGCAATCAGATAGGTTTTAATGATTCATACGAAGAATACATTAACAATCTGAATCTTGTCTGGAGTGAATGCTATAGAACGCTTCATAAGGGATGCAGAATATGCATAAATATTGGCGACCAATTCGCGCGTTCTGTTTATTATGGAAGATATAAGATAATTCCTATAAGAACAGAGATAATAAAATTCTGCGAGGCAATCGGCTTTGATTATATGGGGTCAATTATCTGGCAAAAAGTAACTACATGTAATACATCAGGCGGCGCAACTATTATGGGCTCTTATCCCTATCCAAGAAATGGTATAATAAAGCTGGATTATGAGTTCATATTGATATTTAAAAAACACGGCAAACCGACAAAAGTATCACCTGAAATTAAATTGAAATCAAAATTAAGCAAAGACGAATGGAATGAATATTTTGTTGGTCATTGGAATTTCCCGGGTGAAAAACAAGATAAGCATTTAGCAATGTTTCCTATGGAATTACCGGCAAGGCTGATAAAGATGTTCAGTTTCGTTGACGATACGGTTCTTGATCCTTTCTTAGGAAGCGGTACTACATCCTTAGCAGCGAAAAATCTTGGCAGAAATTCAGTTGGGTATGAAATTAATAAAGACTTTTTATCAATTATAAAAAGCAAACTTAATATAGATCAAAATACTATTTTTGAAGATTCTAATTATGAGATTATAGAAAATGGACTGCTAAAAAATGATTTCTCGGATAAGATTTCTCAATTGCCTTATGTTTTTAAAGACCCTGTTTCCTTTGAAAGAAAAATTGACCCCAAGAAACTTCAATTTGGGTCAAAAATCGATAATAATCACTCAGAAAGATGCAAGTATTACTCAGTCAAAGAAATTCAATCGCCAGAAATCTTAATATTAGATAATGGGCTTAAGATAAGATTACTTGGTGTGAAAGAAAAACCAGAACTAAGAGAAAAAGCTGTCAATTTTTTAACCGAGAAAACAAAAGGGCAAAAGGTATTTATAAAATTTGATTCGCAAAAATATGATGATGAAAATAGTTTGTTATGCTATTTATATTTGAAAAATAAAACTTTTATAAATGCTCATATATTGAAACTTGGATATGGAGTTTTGGATACTGAATATCAATTTAAATACAAGACAAAGTTTAAAAAACTTCTCTAGGAAAATACATAAAATGAAAAAGCAGATCAAAATTTCTAACAATGAGATTAAGCAGTTATTAAAAATTGAATCATTCGAATTCCCCAAGTATTCCACTCAAATTTTAAACCTCGCAAATCAAAACGCGCAAGGGACCCGTCCTGCTGTTGTTGGATAAATGAGTGATTTAATCCAAGAGTTTAACGGGCAATCTATCGAGGAATGGGAAAAATGGTATTTGGAAACTCACCCTGATGCAATAGAAAAAGCTGCTGAAAGAATTATAACAATGATTGATAATTTCAAAAAAGTTATCAATCAAATTGATAGAAACATGATTAAAAGCTGGGTTAAGGATTTAGTTATTGTAAAAACATTTATTGGTTTAAAATTCCAAGAAGCAATTCTCAGTAAAACAGCAAATAATTTAAATACTTCTTATAAACTCTCAACACCAGAAGACGAATCAAAAGGAATCGATGGATTTATTGGAAATATACCAGTAAGTATAAAGTCTGAAACTTATAAAATTAAAATGAACCTAAGTGAAAAAATAAATGTAAAATTCATATATTATAAAAAAGTAAAAGATGGGATAAATATCGATATTGATGAACTATTATAATTCTGTTTAAGTACAGTTAGTTTAATAGCTCTCTTAATGGGCGGCATACGTCCCCATAACATTAACTTAATAACCATAGATTAAAACCTAACACCATTAAATATCATTAAAAAAAGGAGCGCAAACAAAATGCGCTCCCTCTGCTGCGAGAAAAAACACCAGATAAATATTTCTGATTTCCTTGAAGGAGGTGTTATTTCAGCATCAGCATCTTTCTGGTTTCAGTAAAATCACCGGCATGAATTCTGTAGAAATACATTCCGGTAGATTTGCCGTCGCCTGTCCAGTTAACCTGATAGTACCCGGCAGGCTGTTCCTCATTGACAAGCACAGCAGCCCTGCGTCCCAAAATATCATAGATTTCAATTGACACTTGAGACATTTTCGGCAAACCATACTTAATCGTAGTAGTCGGGTTAAATGGATTAGGGTAGTTGTTCGCAAGGAAATAATCATCCGGAATAGGAACATCCTCCTCGATAGCTGTTGGCGAATACATCAGACAACAGTAATGCTGATTTAAGCCAAAACCGGCTCCGCCCAGAGTATCGCCGGCATTGGCATCCCCTTGATAAAAATCCAAACCCGGACCGAAAGCATCACAAACAGCTTCCTCGGTTTCCTGAAAATCATCCCGTACATGCACCCTAAATGACATAGCAAGCGTAGGAGATTCCCATCGTCCCCAAGGATGTTCATCCCGGCTGATTCTGGCTAATCCCAGAAATGACAGACTTGTCCAACCTTCCTCGAACTCATCATTGACATTAACAAAATCAGCAACATCCCATTCGGTGAAAGGATAATAAACCCGACATGAGGTATCGGCAAACTGGTCGACATATTCCTTATTAATGCCTAATGGAAACATCATGTCCGCAACACATACAGAAGCGTTTTCCCC
Organism: Candidatus Zixiibacteriota bacterium; assembly: GCA_021159005.1. Classification (NCBI taxonomy): domain Bacteria; kingdom Pseudomonadati; phylum Candidatus Zixiibacteriota; species Candidatus Zixiibacteriota bacterium. The sequence goes on from JAGGSN010000092.1 coordinate 9,861, forward strand.
GGCAATATAAACAGGTATATCGACCCATTCATCGGGAGGAGTATTCATAACATTATTCCATACTCCGCCGTCAAAATCTCCGCCAACCCAAACGTTCAGGTCTGAGGCTGATACGCTAACAAAAAGAGCTAATGCCAAAATAACCAAAATCTTCTTAATCATAACTCACCTCTTCCTATAGTGGTGATTCATTCCCGACACTATTACCCGGGTTGCACAGCTATAAATACCCGGATATTCAGCGCGGATTTTTTAACCCCTTAATAATAACCTTAAACTATTTCTTCATACACACTCCTTTCATTTATGGTCGATGACTGACCTTGGCAAAATTATAATATACACCTATCAAGCTTATACTATTTTAAAGCATAAAGCTTTCGTTTTGTTCCTGTCATTTTTCCTTTGCAATAATGCTTCGGTTAGGTTCCCTCCTTATTGTACTGATTTATATTTAACATCAAAAACTGTGTTTTTATCCATACGCGGATAAACAATTAACTGCCCCTTATAAATCGAGTACGTTTTGTAATGCAATATTTTATTCTATGCTGAAATATATCGTAATAAATTAAAGAAAGTCAAGAAAATAATTGAGTTAAAGCTTTCCGGCTGCAATATTTAGAAAATGAAAATATAACACTACTGTCCGGCCTTTTGTCCGCCTTAGGCGGATGCTATAATGATGTCATTCC
>JAGGSN010000093.1 GCA_021159005.1 Candidatus Zixiibacteriota bacterium
CCGCCGCCGCGGGGGAATGACGCAAATGGGTAATCATCAAATTAAAATCAATTACTAAAATCTTAGCTCGAAATATTTAACAAAATAAAAGATGAAGTGCCGATGTTTATCGGAGCCGCCCAACATCCCGCTGCTCTATGGGTTATGAAATAAGCAAGCTTCGATTGTTGGGTATTATTTTAAGAACTCTATAAAAAAGCCGGACAGTAGTGAAATACCTTATATGATAAATGCTGTTGGATAGAAACACCTGATAGCACAACAATCCAAAGTCAGACAAGAATATCTGAACTGCTATTCCTTGCGACCCAAAAATCTATCCTTAACAACCAAGCCAATTAAAGCCAACAACAGAAGAATAAATGTCGCTTTAGATATTGCAAAAGCTGCCGTATAAGCTTCATTTTCAAATTTGCACGCAATGGTATGCGAGCCTTTTTTCAAGGGAATTGCTCTAAATGTGAAATCCGCTTTCATAGAGGCAAGCCTTTCGCCGTTCTCGTAGGCTTTCCAAGCGGGATAATAGTTTTCACTTAGGAATAGAAATCCGTCTTCAACCATATCTACATCTACCTTAAAACTGCCATTTTCGATATCATACACTCTTGCCGGCACGACAGGAAATTCCAGAGAATCAGCATATACCGAAGGCGGATTATCCGGCGTCTCTTCCAGTATAACAGTCGATCTGTAATCAAATTTATTATTCCTTATGGTTGATAGTATAGCTTTCTCATCGGAAATAACCTGATACCTGTAAACCGGGAAAGCTCGCGGCAAGGCGGATAAGTTTTCATAAACCATAGTTGCGCCAAATGTTTGGATTATTCTAAACTTATCAGAGGGGAAATACTGCGGCGGCAACTGTTGATTGGTTATTATGTACTTTGTATTCAAAAGGTCCATTACCGGCTGAAGCAATAAGCCGGGGAAATTTCCTTCCCTTTGGACTAATTTCTCGAATGTTGCCAGTTGGTTGCCGTGAAGCATCGACAGCGAAAGTTCCTCGATGCCATGGTATGCCAAATAATAATCGCGCGATGATTTAGGCATCTCTAAAACTCTGAATTGTTCAATTTTCTGTTTGTTTTTAAAATAATCGACAAGCGGTGTTTTAGAATAATAGGATTTTGGGTTAATGTTGATTATGTATTTCGAGTTTAGATGCCACATATATAAAAATGCCATACCCGCCAGCACTACGATTATTATATTTGAACTTACTTTCTTATCGCGATAAAATTTCAACAGCAAAAATATCGCCCAGACAATAACAAGACTTATAAGCGCTCCGACTGTAATATTATCAAGACCCTGCTTTAATATCGACATCTTATTAGAATCGGGAGTATAGCCGAAAACGGCAAACCAGATTTTAAAGAATGTCGATTGTAAAATGATAATCAACATAGCAAAAGCCGTGTAGCCGATTGTAATGTAGGTAAAAACTTGCCAGGTCTTTTTCATCTCCGGCGCGTTATTCTTAACACTGAAAAAGCCCTCCAATCCCATAGCGCCAAGAGTGATAACCGAAAATCCGGTTATAAATGATATTAAGCTCGGCGCTCGAAAACTGCTTATGCCGGGTATAAGATAAAACAGCCTGAACAAAGGCGTATTAGCCCCCAAAGTAAACAGCAAGGTAACGATTGCGGTCCAGAAGAAGAACCATTTGCCTCTCTTTCGCCATAGCCCAATTGCCAATATCGAAAAGAATACGGCTATAAGGCTAATGTGTTCGGAATTCAGCTTGAACGGATTTTTCCCCCAATAAGTAGGCTTTTGCCCCTGTATATTATCACCGCAAAATTCCGGGAAAAATAACGCGGCGGTAGCTTCCTCGAAATGCATCGACCACGAGGTTGAATATTCATAACCCTTGCCTTCCTCGGTTCGGATTGTTCGCATAGAATATTCTTTAAGATACTGGTAGGGAGTCAAGAACTGCACAAGAGAAAGCATCAAACCAAGTATTACCGCACAAATCAATAATACTGCCGGCTTCAACGGGACAGCTTTTTCCTGTCGCCAACGTTGAATAGTTGTAGCTATAAAGTAAACTCCAAATGCCAAAAAAATAAAATAGGCCATCTGCATATGAGGGGATGCAGTTATCAGGAAAATTGTAAACGAAAGCAAAATATAATAAATAAATTTACCTGTGTTCACTCCTTTATGGTAGGCAAAAAACATAAGGGGAGTAAGCGCAATTACAAACATCTTGCCATTGTGCCCGGCATATATAAGCGAAACGAAGTAAGGAGCCATCATATATATCAAACCAAACAAAAAAGCAACTTTACTTCTTATGCCAAGCTCTTTTAAAAACAGGTACATGAAAACGCCGGCTAAAAACAGATGAAGAGCCAGCGTAAAACCCCACGCATAAAATACACCAAATAAAATATAGAATATCAATGTCGGGAAATAGAAGATGTCGCCATGCATACCATCCACAAACGGCATACCGCCATGAATAAAGGGATCCCATACAGGCCAGTTAAGATTGGCGCTGAAGAAATCAGCTAAAAACTGTCTGAAAAAGATATTGCCTGCCATGAGGTCGGTACCGAAAATCAATTTTGAGGTCGAAAACAGCGATTCATGAAATAGGGCGATAGTTGCCAAAAGATATATTCCCAGATAATACCAGACAGGTCTGCCGGGTAAATTCAGGAAGTTGTCATTTTGGGTTTGTTGCTTCTTTTTATTGTTAGTCATATAAGTTCCTCGACATTTAGCATTTTTGAATGATCATCGCCATAAGTATAATATAATTTTTGTAAAAATCACAATGATTTTAGAGGCTTTGAAACAATGATTATCCCGGAGTTACTCAGTTATTGCTTTTGATGAAATGCTCAAGGATATGAACAAGTTTACTCTCTCAATAAAAAATAACCGGCTTAAGACTTACCCTTGACCGCTATGCCAAATAAATCAAGGCTTTTATCAACCATTATTTTCTCTACCCGGAAATCCTCGACACTAAACCTATTTTCAAAGCTTTTATTATCGCCAGAATCTATTTTATTGCTTCTGAGTTTACTTATTAATCGGGCAATTATCGGGTCTATAAATCCGGGGATTAATTGACGTATGCCAATTTTAAGCGCTAATGAAATGAAAAATCCCTGCTTAATACGTTCTGCCTCAATTCGATGAATTTCCTCGGTTGCGCTTACACCGTAAACATCTGCCTTTTCGAATTTGTTAAGTAATAATGCCTTTAGTTCATTGGCATAGTACTCTCTGACATGAAACCTATTCCAGGGTTTCTGACCTGGTTTCAACCTGGTTGCCCTATTGGGCGTAGTGATAAACAATTTGCAGTTTTCTTTCAAAACCCGGTGAAGTTCAGCCACAAAACCGGCGTCATCCTTAATATGCTCGATAACCTGGAATAAAATAATGACATCAAATGTATTGTCGGGAAAAGGAATTGTTTTTCCGTCATACAGCTTGAAAGAACATTTCTCATTACCGTATTTATTATTGGAGTACTCAACTACTTGCTCTTCAACATCAATGCCTACTATTTCTCGGCATGCCTGCGACAGCAAACTTGAACCATACCCCTCGCCAAAACCTACTTCCAAAACTTTGTCATCGTTCTTTAGAAGGCTTTTGACATACTCATAAATAAAATTATGATTTAGAAACTGGATATATTCTGCCAGAGTCTTAATATCATCGGGTACAACCCGCTCGCCGGTCATTTTCAAGTCTTTTACCATCTTTGTCCTCGAATCAAACAGGATTCCATATAATTTCCATTTTAAATATACTCCTCAGTAAGATAATTAGCAACTTCTATATTATAGTGAATACGCCAAATTCAACCCGGATTTTGCAGTTGAATTACAATATAAATTAAAACATACTCCTAAATCCCCCGCCACTGGCGGGGAACTTTGAAATACCATGACAACCCTATAGCTAAAACTGCCTTGAATCCACCACCAGTGACGAGGGACTATTAAATTTCATAATCATATAATGTCACTACTGTTCGGCCTTTTTTATAGAGTTCTTAAAATAATACCCAACAATCGAAGCTTGCTTATTTCATAACCCATAGAGCAGCGGGATGTTGGGCGGCTCCGATAAACATCGGCGCTTCATCTTTTATTTTGTTAAATATTTCGAGCTAAGATTTTAGTAATTGATTTTAATTTGATGATTACCCATTTGCGTCATTCCCCCGCGGCGGCGGGGGAATCCAGGAATCTATTTGCTAAACCAATGGCGGATAGTAAAAATACC
>JAGGSN010000094.1 GCA_021159005.1 Candidatus Zixiibacteriota bacterium
AGCTTGAGGTAACCATCAACGACAAAGGCTACATCATCCGTAATGAAACGAAAGGTACTATAGGCAAGGTAGCCCAGGTTAGCGGTGTGGCGATGCCTCCAACTTTACGCCATGCCCCATGTCCGCAGACAGGCGGGCGCCGGCAGGCAGGAAAATGTTAAACAGACGGTCTAAATTTGTTGTAATAAGCTGAAAAAGTGAGGCACTACACTTTTTTGCGCTTTGTAACCTGCTTATAGTAAATTGCTTAACAAATCGAACTGTAGAAGATGAGTCTAAGGTGGGATGTTGCCTGGGCTACGGATATAGCATCCGCCTAAGGCGGACAAAAGGCCGGACAGTAGTGAATTTTTTTCTTAATTTGTTAACCCCCTGAGGTTATACTATATCAGTTCTGTTCTCCAAGGCTTTGCTCAGGGTGGTTTTATCTGTATACTCCAAAAATCCCCCTACTGGTATGCCCCTTGCGATACGGGTAAGCTTGATATTAAGCGGTTTCAGCATATTGATAATATATGCCGCCGTTGCCTCGCCCTCCGTATTAGGATTAGTGGCTAAAATTATTTCTTTAATTCCGCTTGCCGCTCTTTCCTTAAGCGAGGCTATGTTAATATCATCAGGGCCAACTCCATCAAGAGGCGAAAGAGCGCCGTTGAGCACATGATAAATCCCTTTGTACTCTCCAGCATTTTCAATCACTAACACATCGGATGGTTCCTCAACCACACATATCAGGGAACTCTCTCGTTTGGAGTTGGAGCAGATATGGCAAATATCACCCTCTGCTAAATTGCCGCACAGTCGGCATGGCTTTAGAATCTTTTTTGCTTTGATTATAGCGTTGGCAAACTCCTCAACTTTGGACAACGGCAACTTGAGGATAAAAAAAGCAATCCGGGAGGCGCTTTTTTTTCCAATCCCCGGCAGTATCGTCAGTTTGTCAATTAAATCATCTAATATGTTTGCCATAAATACTGTTAGAACTTCAAGCCCGGTATTGGCAAACCTCCGGTCAAGCCCGAAAGGCCATCTATCTGGAGTTTTTCGGCGTTTTCTTTAGCCTGATTAACAGCCGCCAGAATAAGTTCCTCAAGCATTTCAATCTCGTCCGGGTTAACAACCTCCGGATCGATTTTGATTTCCAACAGTTCTTGTTTGCCGTTAGCGACAACTTTCACCATTCCGCCGCCGGCGCTTCCCTCAACGGTTTTGTCTGCCAATTCCTCTTGCATTTTCTCAACGGATGCCTGCATTTTCTGCATCTGTTTCATCAAATCGCCAAGTCCTTTAGCCATATATGCTCCTTGTAAAACATCTATAAAAAGTTGTTGATTCATTTCGAACTTCCTCAAGAACCAATAATATCACCATCGATATTATCGATTATCGTTTTAATTTTCGGGTTTTGTTCTAAAATTTTGTTAACGTTTCCTTGCGGTAATTTCTGCCCGTTATCTATATTATTATTAGCTTTAATAAAAACAATCCCGACATTGCTGCCGCAATATTCGGATATCTGTTCAGCAATAAAGCTTTTATCCGTTTCCAGTAAAGACTTGTTGCCGCCGTTCTTATCGGTATAGCCCAAAGTTACCATATTATTTTCGGCTTTTTCAATAGACATATGCTGCAAATTAACCCAGACCATTTTTCTTTTAGCCTTAATAAAGTTTAAGAAATTAGGCCACCATTTATTGATATCCTCAAGTTTATGCGGTCCGGATGGCTGTATCTTAGTAGTTGCCGGTTGGTTATTGGTGTTATCCGGTTTGCTATAACGGCTGGCATGCTTCACCGGCGGCTGTGAATAATTCATCTTTTTAGAAGTACTTTGGGAAGCCGGTTTTGCAGATATCCCCTGAACTAACAGCTGATTTATCTCTATCGTTTTATCAAGCCCGGCCATACGGGTCAGGGCAACCTCGATTGCCACTACCGGGTCTACTCCCGATTTTTTAGCGGCTATAAAATCAGCAAGTATTTGAAGCATTCGCAATAAATCAAAAGTATCGATATCGGTTGTCAAAGCCTCATATTTCTCCAGTTCTACCGTATCTATTTCGAGAAGGGCAATATCGCGAATTTTGTTTTTTATCATTAATAACTTGCTGAGAAAATATGATAATTCGGTTGACATTTCATCTATATCGCCGCCCTCGGCAATATAGATATTAAGCAGTTCGAGAACCTGGGAAGCGTTATGTTCGATAATAGAGCTTGTTATCTTAAACAGAAAATCAGCCTTAACTAACCCCAGAATCTCCGATGCGGATTCGGCGGTAATCTTGCTTTCGCTAAAACTGGTCAGTTGGTCAAGCAAGGATAGCGCATCACGAAGCGAGCCATCGGCTTTACGGGCTATCATAAGCGCCGCCTTGGGTTCGATTTCCTGTTTCTCCTGCTTGGCGATATTATTGACAGTTTCGGCTAATGCCGATACCGGCACTCGTTTGAAATCGAAACGCTGAGTGCGCGAAAGAATTGTCGCCGGCAGATTTTGCGGCTCGGTTGTGGCGAATATAAATATCACATGCGGCGGAGGTTCTTCCAATGTTTTTAACAGGGCGTCGAAAGCTTCTTGGGTAAGACGATGAACCTCATCTATAATATACACTTTATACCTTGATGATACCGGCGCATAACGAACATTCTCCCGAAGTTCCCGAATGTCATCGATACCGCGATTGGAGGCGGCGTCGATTTCGAAAACATCCGCGGAGATGCCGGCTTTGATTTCCTTGCAGTTGACGCACTCACCGCAGGGAGTATCAGTTGGGCCTTTTTCGCAATTAAGCGATTTGGCTAAAACCCTGGCGGTAGTTGTCTTGCCAGTGCCGCGCGGACCACATAATAAAAAAGCATGAGCAATACGGCCGCTTTTAACAGCATTTGACAGCGTCTTTGTTATATGATTCTGAGCCAGAATCTTGGAAAAATCATCCGGTCTGTATCGTCGAGCTAAAGCTAAGTAACTCATAGGATAGGTCTTACCTTGCCGTTCCTTTTGGAATAAATTAATAACGCGCACCCATCTTCGACCCTTAGCCAGTAAACAGCCGTCGCCGGAAAGCTCACGTTCAAGTAAACTTGCATCACACGGAGAATCCACTTACCGCTGCTACTTTCCAGTCCTGACGGGGTTGGGCGGCCTGCCGTTGCGCAAGGCTTGTTCGATCAACACTCCCGTACGGCGTCTGATTAAAGTTTCCAAGCCTCAGATGGGAATTCGGCCCCGGTAGAGCGGATTCCGGGTTCAGGGCACCGCTAACTCCCCACCTAGCGCGTAATTATATTGTCAAACAACTGGAGCAGAGCGGGCTCGAACCGCCGACCTGTACGTTGCGAACGTACCGCTCTCCCAACTGAGCTACTGCCCCGAAATCTCTCCTCAAACAACGTGTCGGGCTTTACCCCGTTGCAATGGGGTTATAGTCCGACCTACTTTATCAGTATAATAAATAAGCTGAATTCGGCAAGGATTTTTATTTGGGGGGATAATTATTGATTTTCTATTTCTTCTAATGCTTTCAGTATTTCAGCTTTGCCATGGGTCAATTTATGTTTTTCTAGTATATTGAATGCTTCATTAAGATATTTGAGTGTTGAGTCTTGATTACCTTTATACATATAAACTGAGCCAATACTACTTAATGCCATTGCTTCGTTTTTTATATAGCCTATATCTTGAAAAATTTTAAAAGATTGTTTAAAATATTTTAGCGCATTATTAAGATTGCCTTTTAAAAGATATATAGTGCCTATGTTCCCTAATGCTCCCGCTTCACCATTTTTATTCGCTATTTTTCTCTATATATATAAGGATTGCTCGAAATCAAATAAAGCATCATTTAATCTATTTTTTTGAATAATTAAAGCTATAGCTTTATTTGATAACATAAGTGCTTCACCTTGTTTATGTTGGTTTGCCTCAAGTGGGGGTGGGATGCCTTTGTAAAATTGCCAATGAGGTAACCCACTCCTGCCCAAAGAGGGAGTGGGGCACCAGGCTGATTATAAAATTGTAGGTAATATCTCAGTTATTGGGGGCAGTCACCGGGCTTGCTAAGATATTTAGCCTGTCATAAAGAATCCCTAAAAAAAGGAATATAAAAGCTTAATTGTAGAATAATTCCCCTTGACAATCGAATAATTATATGATAATATGGCCATATGGTAATATTGTCATATAGAATTGAGATTTATAAGGCATGAGGAAAAAAGTCACGGTTGATCTTCGTTCTCCAGCCAGGGTTCTTAAAGCACTTGCACATGAATCACGGTTAGCGATTGTAAGCCGTTTGGCTGATGGCGCATGTACGGTCGGAGAACTTGTCTCGGTAATAGGTGGGGATCAGTCTACTGTTTCCAAACATCTGACCATATTGAGATCCGCCGGTATCGTAAACGATGAACGTAAAGGCCGAACAGTAGAATATCGTCTTGTAATTCCCTGCGTTGTGGAATTTTTGCATTGTGCAATAAAGGTTATCCAAGAACGGAAAAACATGAATTAACAGGGGCTGGTTGGATAATTTTGCGAAAGATAGAAAGGAAAATGCCATTATGAATGACATGGATCATGTTTTACGGACAATGACTTTTGAGTTTTTTGGCGCGGGAAAGCATAAGATAGAGATGGAAAAATTACTTACAATGGATGATGCGGTCTTTTTGGACGTGCGCTCGTATCCCGAGGTGGAATCTCTGCAGCTAAAGCTCGAACACCATATCGAGGCGCTGCATATTCCGATTGACAAAATACCCGACCGCATTGGGGATATCCCCCGTGACAGAACGCTCGGCATCTTCTGCAGTACCGGCATCAGGTCGACCATTGTGTATGCATTTCTACGTGCGAAGGGATACGAAAACTTGCGCGTCGTCCTAGGGGGTTACGAGGCCGTTGCGAGCCTTGTGCTGCCCGGGAAATTGCTGAAGCATATCGAGACGAAAAGGCTCGGAAAATAATCGTCATGCTTAAGATTACCGTAGTAGCCCTGATTATTTTTGCTCTATCTGTCCTGATGACCATGACGGGACGCGGCGGCGGCAATTTCTACGTGCTTACCCT
>JAGGSN010000095.1 GCA_021159005.1 Candidatus Zixiibacteriota bacterium
AATCGGGATGGTCGCAGTGGCCAACTTGATAAGATTGAATATAAGCTGTATTGGCCGGGTGCTCCACTCCGCCGGGTGCCGGGTGCCCCATCCCCGCTACTGCGGGGTGGGCTGCCTCATTTATTGCGGCTTTGCTTTTTGTGTTTTATCCTTATGGGAAGATATAGTTGTAGGGCAGGTCTTTCCGAGACCTGCCTCTTCGGCGCCTTCATCTGCAAAATTACTCTCGATGTTCATCATCCAAATTATCAGCGGGTGCCCCACTCCCGGCCAAAGCGGGAGCGGGCTGCCTCATTGGCGCTTTTATAAAGGCATCCCGCCCCCGCTTGAGGCAGGGGATGAGGCACCTAATTTTTTACATTGTACCACGCCTAACAGGTGTGTTTAAGATTTGAACCTGATATGGTTATTTTTTAATTTAGGTCAACTAATTAATCCAACCTGTCTGCAAAGGTTTGACATAGCATATCAAATAAAAATCCCCATCTGTTAGGTGAGCTGCCGGCTTTAGAACATTAAGGAAATTCCTATTGCCAATTCAAGCATTTCGATTATGTTATGCTTAAGGAAAACATGATGAAACTCATAGTTGCGCTGATTTATGCAGGCGGATATTAGCAGTAGGGCAGGTCGCCGCGGCGACCGACTCCTGCCCTACAAATAATATGCTGCCTATGTGACAGAACGTACAGGCTATTAATTGGGGATAATTATTTAACTGTTCCGGGAAATTCCTGCCGCAAATAAGCTTGACATCAGAATTCAATTATTGTTTAATCAATTGCAATGGAAATATTTGTTGAATAAAAACGTAAGCTGATAACGATTAATATCTTATTGAAAGCCTTTAAAACATAACTTAATTAAATGAGAATAGAACATTCTTTAGCGCTAAGTATTGTAATTATTTCAGGAGGACGATGATGGCAAGAGATCGCTGGGATAGTCGTACGGCATTCATATTAGCGGCAATTGGGTCTGCTATAGGTTTGGGAAATATATGGAGATTTCCGTTTGTCTGTTATGAGAATGGCGGCGGCGCATTTTTGATTGTTTATATCATAGCGCTATTAACAACCGGGATTCCCATACTGCTCCTTGAATTCAGCTTAGGCCATAAGATGGAGGGATCTTCACCCATATCTTTTAGCCAAATTTCCAAAAAGTATGAATGGTTTGGTTGGATTCCGGTTCTTATAGGCTTTATGATTATAACTTACTATTCAGTTATTATGGCATACTGCATCAAATATGGGATAGCCTCGATAACGCAAGCTTATGCGGCGAATCCATCAGACTACTTTTTCAAAGAAACGCTTGGGAGAACATCGGGGCCGTTTGAGTTTGGCGGATTTACAAAGCAGTTTCTTTGGCTGTTTGCAGGTCTTGTCGTCTCCTGGATATGGATTGTTTTTTCAGTCTGGAAAGGCGCCAAAACCGTTAGTAAAGTCGTCTATTTTACCGTAATTATTCCCTGGTTTCTCCTTGTTGTATTTGTGGTCAGGGGGATGACTCTTCCCGGGGCTATGGATGGTTTGGCTTTTTATCTAACTCCGGATTTTTCAAAGCTGCTTGATTTGAGTGTTTGGCTGGCGGCTTATACCCAGATATTTTTCTCATTGTCGGTAGGTTTTGCGGTAATGATTGCCTATGCCAGTTTCCTGCCTCGTAAAACAGACCTTGTCAATAATGCGTTTATTATCGGTTTTGCCGATGCTCTGACGGCTTTTGTGGGCGGTTTGGCGGTATTCGGCGCCTTGGGTTATCATGCTCATACTTTGGGAAAGTCAGTTGCCGACTTAAGCGATATAGCCGGGCCGGGACTTGCTTTTGTTACATATCCGGCTATCATTGCCAATCTGCCATGGGCGCCAATTTTCGGCGTGCTGTTTTTCATAATGCTTCTAACGCTTGCTATCGATTCGGCATTTTCAATAGTTGAGGGTATAACGGCCAGCCTGATAGACAAATGGAAAATGTCTCATCTTAAGGCAAACCTCTCGGTTTCCTCGATAGCTTTGCTGATTGGTTTGGTATTTTGCACTGGCGCAGGTTTATATTGGCTTGACATACTCGACCATTTTATGAACTATATTGCTTTGGGTTTTTCTGTCTTTTTTGCCTGCATTTTTGTTGGTTGGATTTACGGCGCCGGGAAGATGCGCGATCATGTCAACTCAATTTCTGAATTTAGTATTGGCAAATGGTGGGAGATAAGTATAAAATACTTTACGCCTATTTTATTGGTATTGCTATTAGGAAATGAGCTATGGGCTCGGCTTAATGGATCTTATGAAAATTATGGCAGACTTGCAGAATTTTTAGCTGGCTGGCTAATTCTTATATTGATAGTTGTTGTCGGGTATTTTCTATATAAATCAAAAAGAAAGGCTTAATTCTATGCCTGCATCCGCTTGGATAATGCTGCTTATAAATGGCGGCATACTTTTCGGAGGGTTATTATATTGCGCGTTAAGAGCAGGGAAAGGCCCTTCAGATAAAAACAACGATATATAAGCAATAATTGCTTTTAGGAATTGTTTTGTTTGATTTTTAACCTTTCTTGCTATTGATCCTAAATCAGGATTAAACAAGAATGATTGCGATGATGCTGGGCAAGGATTTCAGCAAGACGAAATTATTATAAACCATATATTATATTCCAAAGAACTTTTTTAGGCAATGTTCTTATAGCATTGAATGAGCTTTTTAAGTAATTATCCCACATTATACTATAGTTATTAAAGGTTTCGTGACCGGTTATTTTATACATTGCTTTCAATTGCTGTACATGCAGTCGATGGTAGGGCAATGAAGCCGGGTTTTTAAATCCTTTATTTGAAATATGATATAAAGACCAATAATTTATATCATATTTAGGAAGCCATTTAATAAGAGTTTGCATGCCGTCATCATATAATGACTTTGCCTTGCCGCTGCTGTCAAAATTAATTAAATCACGCAAACCCCATAAAGCAAAAATAAAACCATTTAGAACATGGTTAGTTTTAGTAGAGGGATATTCATCATAAAATACACAATCTCCTTCATAACTGGCTACACCTCCATTGTCAGCGGTTAACCTAAAAGACAGCAGCGCTTTCATTGCAGTATCAATATATTTCTCATCCCTAAAATAAAGATAAGCTTTGGTCAAACAGGAAATAGCCATCCCCTGTGTCATTGCTGAAGGCCATGGCTTAAATAAACCGAATTTTTTTACTGTGGAGTTTGTTAACCATACGCCATTTTCATTTTGATTGGTTATTAGCCAATCTATCATATTTTTAAACACATCAAGATTTTTCTCTTGTTTTGACATTGAGTATAAATCACTATGCCCAAGAGCATAAATACAGATGAAAACAGGAAAATGTATAAATTTACCTTTATAATTATATAAAGGAACCGCTTTTGAATCGAAAGGACCACTATAATTTACTCTATGGGATTGATTAAGATAATAAGGCAATGGGTTATCAGGTTTAAAATCAACAGTTACTGGCGTATGATCATACCTTTTTATATTTATATTAGCATAATCCAGTAAATTATATATTTTATTTTTAAAATAGCTATAGTATAAAATTTTCTTTAACATCTTAAATATACAATGATAATACCAATTGCTTTAACTTGCATTTATCATGCTGATGTAAAAATGATATTTCATATATCATATTCCAAACTAAACCACTCAATAACCTAATCACAATTATTACTGCAACACTTTTATTTTAAGGCTATTCCACTTTAAAAACAACATAATTTTACAAGCTGATATAGATATTTTATTAGATATAAATTGGACAGCTTTTACCCCTGCCTAACAGCTAGCTGCATTTACAATAATTGATTAATTGAATTTACTTTAATAAAGCGACTTTCAACGATTTGGTAAAACCATTAAAGCTGACTACCGCAAAATAAATGCCCGATGTCTGTCTATGTGCTTCCCAATTATATACATGCCTGCCAACCTCAAGATTGCCCGCATACAACGTCTCAATTCTCTGCCCCAGAATGTTGACTATTGAGATGTTTACACTCGCCGGTTCCCCTATTCCCACAACGATATTGGTAGCTGCATTAAACGGGTTGGGATAATTTGTCAATAAAAACACCGTTTCCGGAAGGCTCTCGGTATCATCAATTCCAGTATTTTCGAAAGGTAAAGCACCCATATCATCGCCATACCTGCCAGTGCCTATGCATGGCGAACCATCCCGAAGATGATAATTTTTATTTGGTTGATCAACAAATAAAGGATCTAATTCCAAACTCCCCGTACCGGGGTTAGGGTCAAAAGCTGCGACCTCGCCGCCGCCTCAGCCAGGGCAATATTCAGCATAAGGAAACTCTTCAATATTGTAAAAATTATTAAAAGCAATGTATTCAGGATGTTCATCTTCAATAATGAAAATGCCATAATCGCAATTAGCTACAATATTATCCCAAATTCGAGTCCCTGTTTCATGGTCAATATAATATGTTTTTATCGCGGCGCTCTCGCAGCCATCAATAGTATTAGAAACAATATTTGCCGAAGATAAATTGCTTATAAAAATACCGGCAAATCCTCCCACGAGAACGCAGTTTTGAATATCGAGATTAGAAGAGTAAACACTAATCGAGGCATAGTATTCCTGGCCATGAATAATTGCGCCATTGCCATCTATGTAAACATTCATACCCTCAAAAACAGATAAATCGCCATTATATTCATCGGCTGGGTCAAGTTCTATATACTTATCGTAATCGCCATTGCCGACAGCATCATCATAGATTTCTTGTAAGCTTCTATAAGCATAAACATTAGCGATTAACAAGATAGTTATTATGAACGTCAACGCAGATTTCATGAATCCTCCTGCCGTATCTTAATTTAAAAATTTTAACAAACACAATAAGAAAGTCATAAATTAACAATTAAAACCTATTTAAAATGATAAATGTTCCGGTTTTATTATTAAGGAAAGCTGCAAATATTAAATCAATTTCCGCAGAATATTTGCCATTTCACGCGCGGTCTGAAAGCGCAAATCCGGGTCTTTGGCTAAGGCTTTGGCAGTAATTTTATCGAATATCCTCGGCACATCTATATTTATTTCTGATGGCGGCGGCGGCGTTGTGTGAAGGATTGAATATATTAACGCCGAGATTGTATTCCCTTTAAACGGTTTTTGATTGGTCAGCATTTCATATAAAACGACCCCAAGGCTGAAAATATCGCTGCGGCGATCGATTGATTGGCCTTTCAACTGCTCCGGGGATATATAGTTTGGTGTCCCAAGAGCAACACCTGATTGAGTTATGTTTGATTGAGCCAGCCGGGCAATGCCAAAATCCATCACCTTGATACGGTCGTCATTCAAAAGCATTATATTGGCAGGTTTAATATCGCGATGAATTATGCCGCGTTCGTGAGCGAAATCTAGCGCCTCGGAAATTTGAATCATTATTTTACAGAGAGTTTTGTAATCCCATTGGTACCCGGATGCCAGAAGAGCCTCAAGCGTTTTGCCGTCAAGAAATTCCATAGCGATATACTGAAGCGATTGTTCTTCGCCGACATCATAAATTGTAACAATATTAGGATGAGATAGGCTGCCGGCAGCTTTAGCCTCGCGGCTAAGCCTCTCCTTTAGCTCGTTCATTTCATTTGAATCGATGATATTATCCAGGCGGATTGTTTTTAAAGCAACCGGTCGGTCAATAGCGGGATCGAGCCCTTTGTAAACTGTGCCCATAGCTCCCTGTCCGATTGGCTCAATAACCTCATACCTGCCAAAAGTATTAGTTCCCGACGGCAAACCCGGTGAACTTGCAGCAATCGGCATGGTCTGTATAGCTGATTGGTTCACTGGCTGTGTCATTTGAACCGATCCGGACTGCTGCCGAGTACTCTGTCTTTGATTTGTTGGATGTGCGGCGTTTGAAGCAGTTTTTAAAGCGCCGGCAGCAATACCGGCAATAGGCGTTCCGGTTATAAGCGCTTCATAGTCGACCTCATCGTTTTCTGATTTAGCCGCTTCCATCTCGCTAAGACTTTTCATAGCTGGCGCGCCAATTATGAAAAATAGAATCATTATGATAGGATAAAACATCTGTGTAACTATGTCAAAATTAGTAAATAAAACAAAACTTACATTAGCAATAACAAATATAAAAATAACCAATGTTATGATTCTGTATAACAAAGAAATCCGAGGGAGGATTATTGCCGAAAGAATACCTACGGCAAAAATAATTATTAGATTAATAAGATGTGAATCATGAAAATCTTGAAGGAAGTGATTATGGATAATATTTTCGACTGTGTTAGCGGTTATTTCAACAACATGCATCGCCTGATAAACCGGCGTTGAGTAAATATCAACGGAACCGGCAGCAGTATAGGCAACTATTACGATTTTGCCGGAGAATTCCCGTTTGCCGATAGTATCAGTATAAATATCCTGCGCTGATACTGTTTTGAAAACACCGGTTTTGCCGTTAAAATTAATATTCATTCTGCTTTCATTATCAATTGGTATAATTCGCGGTCCCAAAGTAATCGTTTTGCCAACATCAACTTTTATTTTATCGCGATAAACTCCGAAATACTCCTGAGCAATAACAAACGAGGCAGAGGGCAGATATTCACCGGCATAGGTAATTATCATCGGGCTTGATCTAACATGTCGATCCGGGTCGAAGCTTACTCCGGCAAAACCAAGATATGAGGCTGCCTTCGCCAGAGAACTGGTGGGAAGATATATATTATTGGCTTTTGGCGATGGGAACTCCTCGAATTTTGAAACATTGTCAAAGTTAACAAAAGCATTGCTTCTAATATATTCGGGAAGAGTAAAACCCTCGGCGGAATAATTTCCCGCTGAATATCTAAATGGCAAAATGACATTGCCTGCCAGTTTAATCTGTTTTGCTAAACTATCCGTATATCCCAGAGAATCTTCATATGGATTATCGGGAAAAGGAAGATCTAAGTATACAACCCGGGGTTTCTGAAGAGAGATTTTTTCAACTAGTTTAGCTATCTGATTGCGATCCCATGGCCATTTACCAATAAAGCGAAGCGATACATCATCAATGGCGACAATCTGAACATCATCCGGAATATCACTTTTCCCTTTTAGTCGAAAGAATTCATCATAAACAACCATCTCCCATTTGCTAAGGATATCTGGTTGATCAAGATAAATAGTAACTACAAAAACAGTGATAAGAAGATATAAAATAAAACCGGAGAATTTTCTTAACATAAAATTACCTGTTAGAATGCCGATTGAATTCTAAATTAATTATTCCTTTTTAATTGATAAATCGGCATAGTTTGGTCAATCTTTATACAATGCTTACAACCTTTTACAATATTGATGATACTTTATGGAACAGACGATATTACCTTGTTTTGATGGATACATTATTAATTTAATTGATTTTCAAAATCAATTGATGATTTATTCGGCTTCCACTTAAAAAGTTAAAAAGCATCCCTATAATTAATAGACAAAACTTTCCAAGCCTGCGCTGGAGCTGAAAAATATCATATTCTGCCTTATTATTCGAAAAAACTCCTGCAAATAATTAGTTTTACATTCTCGAATAATTTACTATCTTTATTTATAAAAATAGAATTAAAAAGTGTTTGATTTTACTGAACAAATGTTTTATATTCTTACAAGATTTGAATAATATTATTTTATAAAAGGAGATAAATATGGTGGAAAACGACTCGCAAAAACAGAAATCGATTGAAAGCGCGCTGACACAAATAATAAGACAGTTTGGCAAAGGATCAATTATGCGTCTTGGGGATAGCTCAGCCTTCTCGAAAATCCCAGCCATCTCCACCGGCTCAATAGGTCTTGACATTGCGCTGGGTGTTGGAGGTCTGCCGCGAGGTAGAGTCATTGAGATATTTGGTCCGGAATCATCCGGTAAAACAACCTTAGCTCTTCATGCAATAGCTGAAGCGCAGAAAAAAGGCGGAGTTGTCGCTTTTATTGATGCCGAGCATGCTTTAGATGCCGTTTATGCCAAGGCTCTCGGAGTGGATATCGACAACTTGCTTATATCTCAACCGGATACAGGCGAGCAAGCCTTAGAGATTACCGAGACTCTTGTTCGTTCCAGCGCCATAGATATGATAGTAATTGACTCGGTGGCGGCACTGGTGCCCAGAGCCGAGATTGAGGGCGATATGGGGGATGCCCAGATGGGTTTGCAGGCGCGGCTGATGTCGCAGGCTATGAGAAAATTGACAGGCACTATATCAAAATCTAAAACATGCGTGATATTTATCAACCAGATAAGGATGAAAATCGGGGTGATGTTTGGCAATCCCGAAACGACAACCGGCGGCAATGCCCTTAAATTTTACTCATCGGTAAGGCTCGATATCAGGAAAATCGCCACCATCAAAGATGGCCAGGATATAATCGGCTCGCGAACAAGAGTGAGAGTGGTTAAAAACAAAGTATCTCCGCCTTTCAAGGAAGCTGAGTTCGACATTATTTATGGCAGAGGCATATCTCGTCTGGGCGAATTAATCGATATTGGTGTTAAAACTGATGTTGTTGAAAAAGCCGGCACCTGGTTCTCCTACAAAGATGACAGGCTTGGCCAGGGCCGTGAAAACTCCAAAAATTACCTTAGGGAAAACCCCGAACTGATGAAAACTATTGAAAAAAATATCCGGGCTAAATTAGGTTTGAATGGCGAGGAGGAAAAAGCTAAACAACCTGAGGAGAACAAGAGTAAGGTTAAGAAATAGAATCTGATTTATAGTGAAATAGTAAATATAGGATATCTACCCAGACTGTTGACAAAGCCCACTCCGACTGGAAAGTCGGGGCTATTAAGTTTTAATTATCAATATAACCGCTTAATAGTCAGGGTGTTCCGGCCCCTGCCATTTCCATGGCGTTGAAATAAACACCAGTATTACCTTTTATCAACAACCCGAATAACTCTTAATTATTACAATATAACCGATATTATCAGAAGATATATTGACTTTTATATTCAAATTATATAAATCTGCATTGAATTATTATGAAAACCGGTCAGAAAATAAACGCAACATTATCAAGAATTTTCGAGAGAACGCGCTACTCGGAAAATATGTTTATCATTGCCCTCTCGATTTTGGTTGGAGTATTAACCGGTTTCGGTTCGGTGATGTTTCGCTGGCTGATACTAACCTGCCGTGATTTCTTTTTTGGCTCAATCCCTTTAGCCACCTCGCTAACAGGTTTTCACAGAGACTGGTTTATCCCAATCGTCCCGATGGTTGGCGGTATTTTAGTTGGTCCTATTGTCTATAAATTTGCCAAGGAGGCAAGGGGGCATGGTGTGCCGGAGGTAATGTCGGCGGTAGCTCTGCATGGAGGCACAATCAGGCCGAGAGTATCTATCGCTAAATCAGTAGCCAGCGCAATTTGCATCGGTTCGGGCGGTTCTGCCGGACGAGAAGGGCCAATTGTGCAAATCGGTTCGGCTATCGGTTCATCAATCGGTCAGCTTTTTCGTCTCTCCGGCAATCGCATCAAAGTGCTTGTTGGCTGCGGCGCTGCTGCCGGTATCTCGGCAGTATTTAATGCGCCAATAGCTGGCGTTTTATTTTCTTTAGAAATTATTCTGGGTGATTTTACAATCAAGACCTTCTCGCCGGTGATTATTTCCTCGGTGTTAGCCTCGGTAGTGTCGCGCTATTTTTTAGGAGATTACCCTGCCTTCGATATCCCCGAATATTCGCTTGTCTCGGCTTGGGAAATTCCGCTGTATATGATGTTAGGCGCATTTGCCGGAGTTATTTCGTTTATTTTTATAAAGGTTCTCTACTGGACTGAAGATTTATTTGACAATTTAAATAAAATCCCCAACGTGCTCAAACCGGCAATTGGCGGTTTGTTCCTGGGGGTTACCGGCTTAATAACACCGCAAATATTTTCGGATGGATACGAGGCTATATCATCGGCTCTTTATGGCGAGATGTTCTGGGGGCTAATGTTAGTTTTAATATTTACAAAAATTATTGCTACTTCCCTGACTCTTGGCTCCGGCAATTCCGGCGGAATATTTGCCCCCTCTTTGTTTTTAGGAGCCATGGTCGGCGGTTTTTTCGGCACTATTATGAACAACCTTTTCCCCGGGATAACCGCTCCGCCTGCAGCTTATGCCTTAGTTGGCATGGGCGCAGTTGTGGCTGGCGCAACTCATGCCACTATTACCTCGATTCTAATAGTTTTCGAGATGACCGGCGATTATCGAATCATGCTGCCAATGATGGTGGCGACAGTTTTCGCAACTCTTGTGGCTCGATGGCTTAACAATGAATCGATATATACGCTAAAATTAGTTCGCCAGGGTATAAATTTAAGCGCTGGTAAAGATATCAGCATATTAAATGAAATAAAAGTGTCTGATGTTATGGAAACTCATTATAAATCTATACCGATTCACCTGTCATTTAGAGGTATAATGCGATTAATGGAAGAATCCAAGGAGAACACTTACCCGGTTATCGACAATGGCAAATTTTATGGTATGCTGTCATTCCAGGATTTGCGGTCAATTCTTACCCAGCAAGTGGTACCGGAATTGATTATCGCCTCTGATATTGCCACCAGAGATATATTAACGATTACAGCTGATGAGAACCTCAATGAGGCTTTGCAAAAATTCGGTTTCAAAGACCTCGATATGATGCCGGTTATTGATAACAATAATCCCACAAAAATCATCGGCATCCTAAGGCGCGGCGATTTGATGGTTCATTACAACAAGCGCTTAGTAGAGAAAATGGCACAATAATACAAAATTTCCGTCGATAATTTTTGTATTATCGAAAGTTGCTTCCGACAGCCAGACTATTGACAAAGGGTTATATTGATATATAACCAATAAAAAGGAAAGACTTAATAATTCTCATCATCTATAAGTAATCAGTAGGGCAGATATTAGCTCTGTTTGCCAAGCACCGTTTGGTAATCAAGGGAAATAACCTCATAGAAAAGTGAAGTATTAGCCGATGTTTGGCACCTAAATCTCCGCCACTGGCAGGGGACTTTTAAATTGCATAATCATAATCATATAATGCGTCAACGCAGATATAATATATTCCTCGCCAATTTTTCTATGCGTCAGGATGGAAGTCCGTTACTGCGGACGACATCCTGACGCTGAAG
>JAGGSN010000096.1 GCA_021159005.1 Candidatus Zixiibacteriota bacterium
TTTTTATCGAAGTCGTCCAACATCTTGTCGGCCATTAGATTATAATTCAAGAAAGTTTTGCTTTACTATATAGTATTGAAGAATTCAATTGAAAAGGCCGGGCAGTAGTTAATTATTATATGCGTTAACACGTTATGTGAATACGCAATTTAAAAAGCGTGAGTCGGGTTACAACCAAAGGGAGAAACCCGACATTTTACTGAGGACTCTGGATTTATATATTTAGCTGTAAAATTCGGAATTCCTGTTTCGCCTCAGCTTAGTCATTTTAATTGCTGTATTTATCGCAACAATATTTTTTAAAGTCTTCTACTATATTTTCAATCTCAAAAGAACGAGACTGCAAAAACTCGGCGAAATCATACAGCTTAGTCATTGTTTCAAGACTTATCGAATGCTCCATCGAACACGCATCCGTTTCAGCTATTTTGGGGTCGATCTGTAGCGCCTCAACTAAAAAACGGGTCAGGAAATTATGCCTTTTAAGAAGCCTTTTGGCCAAATTTGCTCCAGCCGGAGTAAGTTCTATAAATTCTCTTGCCTCATGCTTAACTAAACCCTCACTATCAAGACGTTTAATAGCGCTGACTACGCTTGACATTTTAACATCTTTAGCTTTTGCGATGTCTCGAACCCGAGCCACTTTATTTTGCTCGATAAGCATATAGATTATTTCAATATAATCCTCGAGGCTTTCGGATAACTGGCCTACAACCGGGCCTGAATTTGAATTTGCGGAATCATCTTTTTTCATAATAACATCTATTTCTTTGGCGATTCCTCGGAGCTTAATTTGATAAGCTTATCAAAATTTTTGCCTACTTTACAATAAGCGCAAAAATTACAGCCTTTCGTTTGAGCAATCAATGTTTTTCCGGTAAAGTAAACTGCCGCTCCAACAATAACAATAACTACTATAAATTCTATCATAAAATCAACTCCAAACTATCCAAGCCCTAAAATATTTCCACCCTGATAAACCAAAAATGCCATAAGCCAGGCCAATGCAGTAGTATAGCCAATCTGGAATGCCAGTTCTTTCCATGACCGGGTTTCTTTAAAAAATACAGCCATAGCCGCCATACATGGCATATACAAAAGAATAAATACCATAAAGGCATAAGCGATAAGCTTTGAATATCTCGGATCGGAAGCTAATTTATCCCGTAATGATCCAGATTCCTCATCGACCTCGCCCACGCCGTAAACAGTTCCCATTGTTGAAACTACGACCTCTTTGGCGGCAAAACCGGAAATAATAGCAATGCCCAGCCGCCAATCAAATCCCATCGGCTTAAGCACCGGCTCGATTATCTTGCCAAGCCTGCCCGCAAAACTGTACTCAAGATCCTCCGCCGCCATTATAGACTCATACCCGTTTACCAACTTATCTTTTTTGTCAAGAGATATGGTTCCATCGTGATAGGAATTTTCGGCAGAGATTATTAAATTATCATAATTACTGCTATAATTATCCAATTTAGGAAAAGCCATCAAAAACCACATGATAATCGATATACCAAGTATAACCGTGCCGGCTTTACGTAAATATAGCCAGGAACGTTCCCACATATGCAGTAATAAGCTTCTCAGAGTCGGCATGCGATATGGAGGCAATTCCATCACCAACGGAGATGACATCCCCTTGAAACGAGTTGAGCGTAAGATTTTAATCATTGTAACTGCTACAACAATGCCAAGAGCATAAATTGAAAAAACGACATTACCGGCATTCTCAGGCCAAAAAGCGCCGCCGATTAATATATATACTGGCAACCGAGCGCTGCAGCTCATGAAACTGGCAACATGCATGGTTACTAAACGGTCGGTTCTATCCTCGATGATGCGGCATCCCATATATGCCGGAACAGTACAGCCAAAGCCGATTAACATTGGTATGAACGATTTCCCATGAAGGCCGATTTTATGCATTATGCGGTCCATAACAAAAGCCGCCCGCGCCATATAGCCGGTATCCTCCAATAGAGCAATAGCGAGAAATAACAGCATTATAGTGGGCAAAAATACTATCACTCCGCCAACTCCGCCGATAATACCATCCACAACAAGCGAATTAATCAACCCTTCCGGGATAGCGGCAGAAGCTAATTGCGCTATAATGCCAATCAGCCACTCTATCCACTCCATAGGTTTCGCGCCCAGTGTAAATGTCATGTGAAACATCAACCACATCAGCCCGGCGAATATAGGCAATCCCAGAGTTGGGTGAATAAGGAGATAATCGATGGAATCCGAAAGGTCATGCCGCCGTTCAGATGTCATACTGGTTGCCTCAGAGCAAGCGCCGCTGATAAAACCATAACGTTTGTCGGTGATTACCGATGCCGGCTCCTCTTTGAAAAATGTTGTTAACCGCGCGCGGCTTTCTTTGGCTGTTTTCAATATATCATCCGCAAATTTATGTTTATCGATAAATTTAATTACTTCGTCATCGTTTTCGAGCAATTTTAAAGCTAACCAGTTGGGTTTGTAGCTATTTACCGATAAAATATCCCTGGTGATAATTTCACATAATTTGCATATCTCTTTCTGAAACTCCTTTCCGTAATTAATTTTGGCAGGCACCGACCCGAGCCGGTATTCTGCTATATCAATTACAGCATTAACAAGCTCATCCATCCCCTTATTCTTATTTCCAACTGTTGGGATAACAGGTACCCCAAGCAGGTTTGAAAGATATTTACTATCAATTAAAATCCCGCGGTTCTTAGCCATATCGCTCATATTAAGAGCCGCAATCATAGGGATACCCAACTCGCCAATTTGAGTTGTCAGGTAAAGGTTGCGCTCAATATTGGAGGCATCGACAATATCGATTACTATATCCGGTTTTTCCTCAATTATATAATTTCGGGCGATAATCTCATCAAGCGATTGCGCTGAAAGGGAATAAGTTCCGGGAAGATCAACAAACTTTATCTTATAACCATTACGGCTAAGATAACCTTCCTTTTTCTCGACAGTAACTCCGGGAAAATTGCCGACATGCTGGTTAGCACCGGTTAAGTTGTTGAATACGGTTGTCTTACCGGAATTGGGGTTGCCTATCAAGGCAACAACTATATTTTTATCCCGGGGTTCCATTATCGCTGATTCTGATTTTATTAGCCATACCTCTGCCTATGGCAAGCTTTGTCTGGCGAACTTCAATTTCGATAGGTCCACTACCAGAATTTATTAATATTATGAAACTTACGCCGGGATTAAGCCCCATAGAATATATCTTCTCTCTAATTCCATGCCCACCCTCG
Organism: Candidatus Zixiibacteriota bacterium; assembly: GCA_021159005.1. Taxonomy (NCBI): domain Bacteria; kingdom Pseudomonadati; phylum Candidatus Zixiibacteriota; species Candidatus Zixiibacteriota bacterium. The sequence continues at coordinate 3,273 of JAGGSN010000096.1, forward strand.
AGACCAAGCATAGTATAAACCTGGCCAACCCGCGCATCCGAAAGGTGTAGCTGGCCACCCTTTTGAGATTTATTTATTGAAGGTCCCTTTTTCTCTGAACTTCCCCAGAATCGCATTTTTATTAGATTCCTTTCCTATTATATTTATCTAATAAAATTAGACAAGTCTTATTTGTCAACTAATAAATTTAGAATAATGTTTCAAAAATGAAACAAATAATGCAAAATACCGAAAAGATTTAGTTCGTGTTATGTAAGCATGGACATGCCATACGGTTAAGAGCAAATAACAAAATTCTCTTCAAAAACCCAATATCCTAAAAGAAAATTATTTCAGTAAAAAACTTTTTTTATGCTGTCGGATGTTACTTCCGACAGCTCTGGCACTAAAGAAATTATATCGTCGAGAAACCTTTAAGTGCTTGACCTTATGATATAAATGTATATTTTATTAATTAGTATTACATCTTTAATGTTTTTACTTTTTGTAAATTTTTAGCAAAGTGAAACGGCACTTTTTTTTGGAGGAATTATGTCAACATTGGCAAAATGTTTTATTAGTATATTATTAATTGGGATTATCAGCACAAATCCTGTGATTGCGGATAACGTTAAAGATGGCGGAATTGGCAAGAATATCACTACTTCGGTCCCTCGGAATATGACATATCAGGGGATTTTAAAGAATAGCGGCGGTGAACCCGTAACAGATACTACGATTAATATCATCTTCCGGCTTTATAATGATTCAACAGACGGCGATTTTCAGTGGGACGAAACAATTGAGGTTAGCATTGACAGTAGCGGCTATTTCGATGCCGTACTCAGCAATATCAATCTTCCTTTTGGTGAGGATTACTATCTCGAACTTGAGATTTCAGGCGATAGCCAGCCCTTAACGCCCCGTCAGAAGCTGAATATGACTGCCTACTCGGCATTTGCGGATACCTGCCTTTATGCTATCAGTTCGGGCAGCGGCGCCGATGATGACTGGGCTATGGATGGGGATGATATTTATCGCCTTGATGGAAATATTGGCATTGGCACATCAACCCCGGGCAACCTATTGCATATCATCGGGGCAGATTCTATACCGTTGTTAAATGTTGAACAGACCGGACCATATCGGGCAATGCGCGTTTCCAGCCAGAGTCATTGCGCTATCTGGGTGGAATATGCCGGTAATAATGGTTTGCGGATAACAAATGCCGCTAATAATGGCGTTTATGTGGAGCATGCCGGTAATTTCGCCGGTTGGTTCAATGGCAAAGGTTATTTTGCCGGTGATGTTGGTATTGGCACATATAATCCCTCGGTCAAGCTTGATGTTGACGGCGATATTAATGTAAGCGGCAAAGCGACTATAGGTCCCGGTCATATAAATACTGGCGATTATGCCTTTGTAGCCGGGCAATATAACGAAGCTAATGGCATAAGCAGTGCAATCAGCGGCGGACACAACAATTTTGTCGCTGGCGATTACTCCGCGATACCGGGCGGTTATTCAAATACAATAGATTCATCTGCCGATTACTCATATCTATTCGGCATTGCCGGCAGCTTAACCGAAGATTCAACCTTCATGGTCGATATGCCTCACATCCGTTTCGGTGATGAAACCAACGGCTACGAGTTCCCCGCCTCTGATGGTGTCAGCGGGCAGGTTATGGCTACAGACGGCAGCGGTCAGCTAAACTGGGTCGATATTTCTACAATGATTCAATCAAGAATGAAGGATTTGCTGGACAAAATCGAAGCCTTGAAAAGATATAACGCTGAACTTGAAAATCGTATAGCCGAACTTGAAAAAAGCGATAAGTGAAATAATTTTATAAGGAATTACGGCAATAATTTTGAATACTCGGCAGCTTTGAGGCTGCAATTAATAATAGCCTTGACGAAACCTGAAATCAACCTATATTGAATTATAAATAAGCAGTTTATTTGCGTTAGAAGTATGCAATAAATTTGATATGCTGTTATTGCAAATTACAACCAGGAGAATATAATGAAAAAGATCATTTCTATCTTAATCGTGCTCTTGATTTCTTTCTCGATGGCTAATGGCCAGGTGCGCTGCCTGACGCCGTTATTCGAGCAAAGCAAGCTTGATCTCTACAATGCTTTCGGCGGCTCGAAAGGGCCATCGGTAGGAAGCAAGGATATAACCCTTCATGAAGTAGGCGATACTGCGACATTCTGGAACTGGGACCTTACGGTGATGCCGCCTGAGTGGGTACAGATAGCCGCCACTTGCCGAGCGGTAACCGAGTATTCATATATTTTCGTTGCCAATAACCAATGGAATGTCAACATGGATTCTACCGATGTTGCGATGGCGGCGTACTATTGGGAGGAGGGCACCTATAACGATTCCACTGCCGGCATCTATGAACTTGATACGGAGAATTTCGGTTTGCCGCCGGATGAAATCGATAATGATGATCATATCTATATTTTCTACAGCGCGCTGGGTTCATACCAGGGTTCGGTTTTTGACGGTTATTTCTCTGTTTACAATGAATATACCGAGGAGGAAGCCCAGCAGATGGGCGGCCATTCCAACGAGGTTGAGATGTTTTATATGTCATGTCATCCCGGCAACCCGGTTTCGCCGCTAAGAATATCGGTGCTGGCGCACGAGTTCCAGCATATGATACACTGGGCGGCTGACCCTAATGAGGAAACATGGGTTGATGAGGGTTGTGCTGAGTATGCTATGCTGTTGTTTGGCGTACCCGACCCATTGGTTGATTTTCCGAGTAATCCCGATGATGATTTAACCGTATGGGACAGCCATTTCAGCGACTATATCCAGACTTTTATGTTCTTCACCTACCTTGCCGATCATTACGGCGGTGCGGAGATGATATATAATGTAGTTCAGGATCCCCAGAATTCATATTTTGGCGTTCAAAGCGCGCTATATAATATGGGGCACGATATTACTTTTGAACAACTCTTTGTCGATTGGGCAGCTGCTAATTTTTATCATGGCCGGGGCGGCGCCGATTCACCTGAGCCAGACAGTCAGTATATCTATTATTCGATAGACCCGCCGGCATTTAGCACGACCGATTGGCATACCAATTATCCGGCCGGACCAAATAACAGAGGTGTCAATCATTGGGCGGCTGATTATATAGTGTTTGGCAATCCTAATGAAATTGAAGGCAGACTTGTAATATCTTTTGAAGGAAATACTGGCCTGAATTATGGTTTGGGGAGTATTGAGAATTACAATTCCGGCATAATGCAAGCCGACAATTATTATCCGATTAATAATAACTGGACAGGCAGTGTCTATAATTTCAATGATTTTAATTATTTTGCCCTGATGGTTTGCGGACCTGCCAGCTACGGCAATTTTGACTACACTTATGAAGCGGAAATCACTACCGGCATCAATGACGCCCCTATACCGGATGATGGTTTCACTCTGGGACCTCTCTATCCGAATCCGTTCAATCAGAATACGCTGATTGAGTTTTCCCTGCCGCAAGGTCGGGAGGCATCGATTGACATATACGATATCGGCGGCCGTATGGTGCGTCAGTGGCATATTGCCGGCGACAATAAAACCGGGCAGTTAATCTGGGATGGCAAGAACGCTATGGGCAAGGATGTCGTTTCGGGCATGTATTTCATCAGGCTGACGGATGGCGAGGAGAGTCGGGTTGTTAGGGGTGTGTTGTTGAAATAGAGAGGAAAAGTTACAATTTTTATCACTACTGTCCGGCTTTTTGTCCGCCTTAGGCGGATGCAATAATGATGTCATTCCCTCGCCGCGGCGGGGGAAGCCGGAGATTGGTCGTGCCTATACCTCCTGCCGGCTGGCGGGCATGGTATTTTTATCATCCGCCATTGGTTTGGCAAACAACTTTCAAGTTGACACTGCCAGACACCGTGATTATATTCCACGCTATGCTGGCAAAAGTATTTTCCTCAGCCTTATTGGGTATAGAATCGTATATAGTCGAGGTGGAAATTGATGTTTCCGCTCAATTACCAGCGTTTAATACTGTAGGCTTGCCGGAGGGGGCTGTTCGGGAAGCTCGAGAGAGAGTTACCGCCGCTATAAAGAATTCCGGCTACCTTTTTCCGGCCAAACGAATCACGGTAAATCTGGCTCCTGCCGATGTTAAAAAATCGGGTTCCGCTTTTGATTTGCCTATGGCAGTGGGGATATTAGCGGCTATAGGCCAGCTTGTAAATCAGGAAATTGAAGATTACCTGCTTATTGGCGAACTATCCTTAGATGGCAAACTAAGGCCGGTTCCGGGTGTTTTATCAATAGCGATTGAGGCAGGCAAGAAAGGTTTCAAGGGAATCATCCTGCCTGCGGAGAATGCCGATGAGGCGGCAATCGCTGATAATATAACAGTATACCCGGCGAAGAATTTGATTCAGGTTATCGAGTTTCTCGATAATGAAACTGGCATTACTCCTCATAAAATTAACCTTGGAGATATATTCTCAAAAAGCAGAAATTACGTAGTAGATTTTTCTGATGTTAAGGGCCAGGAACACGCCAAACGCGCTTTAGAAATCGCTGCGGCTGGCGGACACAACATTATAATGATTGGCCCGCCAGGCTCTGGCAAGACAATGCTTGCCAAACGGTTTCCGACTATATTGCCCGATATGACGCTTGCCGAAGCGCTTGAGACAACAAAGATATACTCAGCCGGCGGTCATTTAATGCCGGGTCAGGCATTAGTGGCCACTCGGCCATTTAGGTCGCCTCATCATACGATTTCCGATATTGGGTTAACGGGCGGAACAAACAACCTTGTGCCGGGTGAAGTAAGCCTGTCTCATAACGGTGTACTGTTTCTTGATGAGCTGCCCGAATTCAATAAGAATTCCCTCGAAGCACTCCGTCAACCGCTGGAAAATGGCTTTATTAATATAACTCGCGCCGCCGGGTCGGTAGCATATCCCGCCTCATTTATACTTGCCACTGCTTTAAACCCCTGTCCATGCGGTTATTATGGCGATCCAAATCATAATTGCTCATGTTCCAGCGGCCAAATCCAGAAATATATCTCCAAAATATCAGGACCGCTGTTAGATCGCATAGATATTCACATTGAGGTGCCGGCAGTAAAGTTTAAAGAGCTGTCAAGTTTAGCGAATGGTGAAGCATCTGAAGCGATACGCAAACGAGCTAATGAGGCTCGTCAGGTTCAGATTGAACGATTCGCCGATTCTGACGGCACATTCTGCAATGCTCAAATGGAAACACGAATGGTCAGGGATATTTGCAAAATCGACGATGAGTCGTTATCACTGCTGAAAACAGCTATTACTCGTTTAGGCTTATCGGCAAGAGCCTATGACAGGATATTAAAAGTAAGCCGCACAATTGCCGATCTTGAGGGCTTAGAGAATATTAAGGCTCACCATATCTCAGAGGCAATAGGCTACCGTAATCTTGATAGAAACTACTGGGCAACTTAAATTTTAACATAAGATGGTGTAGATTATGTTTACTAATCAGCGTACAATAAAAAAACGAATTTCACTGTCAGGAGTCGGTCTTCACACTGGCGGTCAAACAACAATAACTTTTGTGCCGGCGCCTATTAATCACAGCGTAACTTTTTTCCGCACCGATTTGGAGAACTGCCCTCAGATACCCGCAGATATAGAACATGTTGTTGATATTACACGGGGGACAACTATTGGCATTAATAATATTAAAATTCATACTGTTGAACATGTTCTGGCGGCGATTGCCGGACTTCAAATTGACAATTTGATTGTAGAACTCTCGAACTCTGAACCGCCCGTCATTGACGGCTCAGCCAAACCTTTCGTTGATAAGCTCCTCGAAGCCGGGATAGCCAAGCAGGATGCGCCGAAAAACTATCTCGAAATCGACACGCCTCTGTCCTACTCGGAGAAAGACAGAGGGATTGATATCGTAGTAACCCCATCAAATGATCTGCGCATCACCTTTATGATTGATTATAAGAATCCGGCCTTGGGCACACAGTATACCACACTGGTAGATTTAGACAAAGAGTTCGTTGATGAATTTGCCGCTTCGAGAACGTTTTGTTTTTTAAGCGAGGTTGAAGAACTTCATAAAGCCGGCCTTATTAAAGGAGCCGGATTAGACTCGGCAATTGTATTTGTCGATAGAGAACTCACCAATAAGAAAGCAGATGAACTCAAACAGATAACCGGCTTGAAAGAAAAGGTTTTTGTTGGTAAAACGGGTATCTTAAATGATGTGCCATTGCGTTTCTATAATGAACCGGCGCGACACAAATTAGTTGACCTTCTCGGCGACCTGTTCTTGATTGGAGTGCCGCTCAAAGCTCATATATTAGCCGCGCGTTCCGGCCATGCCGCTAATGTGGAACTGGCTAAAAAAATCCGAACGATTCTTGAGAAAAAACTGCTAACATCAAGGTATGGTTCTGAATCTTCAAATGGAAAATATCTATTAGATATTAATGCTATTATAAAAGCGATGCCTCATCGCTATCCAATGCTGTTAATCGATAGAATTATTGATTTGGAGCCGAAGAAAAAAGTTGTTGCGATAAAAAATGTTACTTTTAACGAACCTCATTTTCTCGGTCATTTCCCGGATCATCCGGTTATGCCCGGAGTGCTTATTGTTGAGGCAATGGCGCAGGCTGGCGGTTTCATGCTTTTAAATTCCATAGAGGAACCCGACAAAAAACTTTTTTATTTTATGGGCATTGATGGTGTCCGGTTCCGTAAACCTGTTGTTCCCGGCGACCAGCTTCGTTTTGAAATCGAGATGGTCCAATACCGTCCAAGATCATGCAAAATTAGCGGCAAGTCTTATGTTGACGGGAAAGTTGTAGCCGAGGGAACATTCTTTGCGGTAATTGTTGACAGATAGATTGTTCACGCTAATGAATAACTAGTAATTGTTCATTATTCATTGCTAATTATTATAAAATGCAATTGACCGATACTATTAATATGATAATCATAAAGCTTGCTTTTAATTTTATCAACTATTAAAATAATAACATTATGAAGAAAATTGCCGCTACTAAAATAATTAAAAACGCCGGACAGCTAATAACAGTGAATGCCCCTGGCCCTATTGGTCCCAGGTCTGGCAAGGCAATGTCCGACTTGGGCATTATTAATAAAGGAGCGGTTGCATTTGCCAGTTCCCGCATCATTGCTGTTGGCGAAACTAAAAAAGTCATGCGGGATGTGGCTATAACCAAACGAACTAAAGTAATAGATGCCGCCGGACAGCTTGTTGCGCCCGGTTTGGTTGATTGCCATTCTCATCCGGTTTGGGCTGGCAATCGCTCGAATGAATTTGAGATGCGACTGCAGGGTAAAAGCTATTTGGATATCGCCAAGGAGGGCGGCGGTATTAAAGCCACTGTCAAGGCAACTCGAAAAGCCTCAGCTAATACTCTATTCAAAAACGGGATGAAAGCCTTAACTGAAATGCTTAAAAATGGAGCCACTACAATTGAGGGCAAATCCGGTTATGGATTAACCCTTAAAGATGAAATCAAGATGTTGAAGGTTTTGCAAAGGCTAAACAAAGAGCATGATGTTGATGTGGTTCCGACATTTCTCGGCGCTCATGAAATACCTGATGAATATAAAGGCAATCCTGATAAATACCTGGGCTTGGTTTGCGGCGAGATGATACCAGCCGTAGTAGAGGCAAAACTGGCGGAGTTCTGCGATGTCTTTTGCGAAAAAGGCGTTTTTAATCTAAAGCAAACACGTATGGTATTACAAACAGCGCAGGCATTTGGAATGAAATTGAAAATCCATGCCGACCAATTAACCTCTATTGGCGGAGCGGAACTTGCGGCTGAATTCGGCGCTATCTCTGCCGACCATCTCGACTGCATTAGCAATGAGGGCATTTTGCTGATAAAAAAAGCCGGCGTTATTCCTGTTCTTCTGCCGGGAAGCGTTTTCATTTTGGGAGTTAAAAAGAAAGCTCCGGCTCGCAAATTAATAAACGAAGGCTTGCCTGTTGCTCTTGGGACTGATCTTAACCCGGGCTCATCCTCAATTCACTCTATGCCGATTACGATGAGTTTAGCCTGTATCGAGTTTAAGATGACTCCTGCCGAGGTTTGGTGCGCCGCCACCTTAAATGCCGCTTTTGCTATCAATAGAGGCAATATTGTCGGCAGTCTGGCGCCGGGGAAAAAGGCTGATGTTGTAATCTGGGAGGCGGAGGATTATCGGGATATTCCCTACTGGTTCGGCAAAAATTCTGTCGCTCGCATCTTTAAAAACGGGCACGATTTAGAATTATGAGAAGCGTTTTAGCATCATTTCTAACAATGTCTATGCTTTTTTTCGCTTGTGGTGTCTATACATTTTCGCCCTCAGCGCTGGGCGGTGTAAAGACTATTGCGATACAACAGTTTACAAATAACACCACCGAATATGGAATCAATGACCTTGTTGCCGATCAGGTTAATCAGGCGTTTATTGATGACAATACTCTCAGAGTTGTTTCCGATGAACAGGCCGATATAATATTGATTGGCGCGGTTGTCGCATATTCTCATGAACCATATACATATAATGAAGCTGAGAGCGTGCAGGAGTATGTATGCCGTATCAGCCTGAAAATCAAGATAGAATATGCCGATTCTGAAAAAATCCTGTGGGAGGATAATAAGCTTTCCGATTACGGAATATATTCAGTTACAGGATCCACCGGAAATCAAACTCAGGATGATGCAAACCAGGCGGCTATCGAAAAACTTGTTGAGGAAATTTTGAACCGAACAGTTAAAGGGTGGTAAAACATATATGAACATTCAGGCTGAAATGAGGATACTTTAAAAACAGATTAATTAAAATATTATGGTGTAAACGATAGCTAACTTAACGTAATTTGGCGGAGATAATATGAGAATTATAACAACAACAGCAATTATCTTGATGATAAATATAGCGGTTTGGGCGGGCAGCGATGATGTTGGGACAACAGCTTATCCATTCTTAAAAGTAGGCGTAAGCGCCAAATCTCAGGCTATGGCAGGGGCTTTCGTTGGTCTGGCGGATGATTTAAGCAGTTTGCACTGCAACCCGGCAGGCTTGACCGCTCCGGTTTATGATTTGTCTGTGTATGATGATTACAATGAAGAAGAATATGACGATACCGATGAATTCATATCAAAAGCCTATATCGAATCTCGCTTGGATAAACCTAATAAATTTTTCGCAACGTATATGGATTATCTTCTCGACTTCCAGACCGGTTATATAGGATATGCACGTTATCTCAATGAGCTTAGCTCGATTGGTTTTTCCTTGCAATACCAGGATTATGGAACCTTCGACCGGCGTGAGAGCGATAATAGCCCAAACGGCACATTTAGCGCTTATGATATGGCCTTTGGTCTAACTTATTCCAAAAGATTAAATCGCGAATTGTCTCTTGGGATTACTGCTAAGTTTATTATCGAGAAGATAGATTCAGCTTCCTCGGATGCTATAGCTTTAGATTTAGGCAGCTTGTATCGTTTTAGGGGAGGCAGAACCAGCTTGGGATTAGCTGTAAAAAATATGGGAACTCAGCTTAAAGGATTTACCAAATCACATAAAGACCCATTGCCGGTGATGGTGGATTTGGGTTTCTCGCACTCATTGCAAGGCATGCCTATGACAATCAACGGTGATATTACATATCCTTTCGATAATAATCCGTTTTTTGCTTTTGGCGCTCAATGGGAATCTTTCAAGCCGTTTTTCCTTCGATTGGGTTGGTCATCCGCCGGGCTGGATTATAAAACCGGCTCAGATAATGACATTTATGGCGGATTTGCCGCTGGTTTTGGCTATCAATTTAAGGATTACCTGCTTGATTATGCCTATTCATCTTATGCCGATATTGCCAATGTTCACAGAATAACAATAGCAGCGCAGTTTTAACTATACTAACGGACGGCGTCCCCGCCAGACAGCTATTTTGCCTTTTTGCCGTGCTTCAATTTCGATGCTAATATTAATTTAATTCGATGATTTTCTTTTTCAATAACTTTCAGGCTGAATTTCCCAAAATCAACAACATCATTTTTTGATGGAATCCTGCCGAGTTTTGTGGCAATCATCCCCCCAACTGTTTCGAAATCGCCACTTTCTATTTTCACGTCGAACTCATTAGCAAACTCATCAATAGGCATTGAGGCTATAACCCGAGCCTTGTTGCTGTCAATAAACTCGATTTTAGAGGTTTCTTTATCGTACTCATCCTGTATATCGCCGACGATTTCTTCGATTACATCCTCCATAGTGATAATGCCGTCAGTGCCGCCAAATTCATCAAGAACAATCGCCATCTGAAATTTATCTTTTTGCATCTCCCTGAGCAGTTCTGATATTTTTTTTGAATCGGGGACAAAATTCGCTGGTCTGACAATATCCTTAAGTACAAAAAGGTCTTTGTGCGCGTAAACATATAAAAGGTCTCTTGAATGGATTACACCTTTGATATTATCGAGATTCTCCTCATAAATAGGAAAACGGCTGAAGCTTTCTTCGGTGGCGCCTTTGAGGAATTCATCGGTTGGGTTATTTATATCGAATGCCACTATATCGGTTCGGGGAGTCATCGCCCTTTTAACTGTAGTATCGGTAAATTCAAAAACCGATTTTATTAACAGATGTTCTTCCTTATCGAATATGCCTTTTTCATAACCGTCTTTGATTATAAGCTGAATCTCTTCCTCGCTGACAGTACTCTCAGGTTTGGTTTTCGGGGAAAAACCCATAAGCTTTAAACAAATATTAGTAGAGGAAGTAAGTACTTTGATAATGATTATAAATATTTTCAAAGCATACCATGTTGGCGCTCCGGCCCATAATGCTATCGATTCGCTTTTCCTGATTGCTAAAGCTTTAGGAACAAGCTCCGCAATAACCAGGAACAAATATGAAATTATTAATACTACTAATGTTAAAGATATCGCCTCTGAGGCTGACTGTATTGATGGAATTGGAATTTTCCCAATTAGCGGACCAATAATGTTAATTGCTAATGTGGTACCGATTGCCGATGCCGCTGATAGTGTTACAGTCATACCTATTTGCACAACGGCAAAAAAATCGTCCGGGTTTGATTTTAATTTATCAACAAAAGCCGCTTTCTTATTGCCCTCGGCAATCAGTTTTTTTAAACGGCTCGACCTGACTGCAACTATAGCGATTTCTGAGGCGGAAAAAAAACCGGATAATAATATTAAAATAATAATAAGAAGAAGCTGTAAAATTACTGTAAATATCATTAATTAATATCGCCTCTTGAAAATGCCCTCAATCGCGCAATCCTCTCCTCGATTGGCGGATGAGTAGAAAACAGGCTGGCCATACCTTTGGCGGATAGGGGATTAATTATAAACATATGAGCGGTTGCAGGATTAGCGTTCAACCTTTTTTTATGAGATGATATATGCAATTTTTCTAAAGCCGAGGCCAATCCTATAGGATTATGAACAAATCCCGCCCCGGTTTGGTCGGCGGCATATTCCCGTGAACGCGAAACCGCCATCTGGATTAATAATGCCGCTATTGGCGCGGTTATCATAATCAATATCCCCAAGTATGGATTATCATTGTCATCGCCGCCGGTAAACCAGGCTAAGCGGGATACCATTGTTATTGCCCCGGCAATTACCGCCGCTATCGTTCCGATAAGAATATCACGGTTTTTCACATGCGCCAACTCATGCGCTACTACTCCCTCAAGCTCCTGATTGTCAAGAATGTCCAGCAAGCCGGTTGTGGCGGCTACCGCGGCGTTATGAGGATTTCGGCCAGTGGCAAAGGCGTTAGCATGCGGTTTATCGATAATATATACTTTGGGCATTGGTATGCCAGCCATCTGAGATACTCTTCTGACTGTTTCGGTCAGGCGGGAGTTATCGGGCGCTGGTTTAGCCTTATACATTCGCAGAATAATCTTATCCGAAAACCAATAGTTTCCCAGATTAAAAGCCAGGGCGATAATAAAAAATATTACCATCCCCTGTGTTCCGCCAAAATAGCTGCCTATCAGCACAAGCAAGACAGTTAATAATACCAATAAAAATATCGTTTTCGTATTGTTCATATCATTATTCTTTTGAAAATCTCAAATCATCCGCAAAGATATTAATTACTATTATCCCTCAATGTCAAGTTTAAATTATTATACATGCTTTGGATTAAAACAGTTTCGGATTTGATACCTATTAATAATATTTTGCCATTTGAACAAGCGCTAATATTGCTACCCTCTGATAATTTTGGAGACAATATCTGTTTTGGTAATAACGCCGGCAAGTTTTCCCTCAGCCAACACCGATACCATCTCGACTTTTTTGAACAACATCATCGCCGCAGCTTCAACGACCGGAGCATTTATATCCACAATTATCGGATTAGGATTCATAAAATTGGAGACTTTCGCAGAATGTTCTTTTTGAAGAAGCTCCTCGAACGACTCGATTTCGGGAAGATTGGCAACATTGGCGATAAAACTCTTATAGTTTGGCAAGGCATATTTCAATAGTTCGGTTCCGGTTATTTCACCGACCAGCTTATTGTCATTATCAACGACCGGCAAACATCTGAGATTATGCTTGAAGAAAACATTGGCAACATCTTTTAATGTTTTGTCGGTTTTGATAGTAATCGGATCGGGCGTCATCACATCGCCTATTGTAAGCACCTTTTTTATCATAATATTAGTCCTGTCTATATACTCGATTAATTCTTTTGGCGATTTGGCGTTTAATACAGACGGTACAGTTTCGGGCAAGCGAGAAAAAGCTGCCAGTCCGGATAAGGTCTGCAGATAATTTTTCGAGATATTCCTCGGAGTTAATAACAAGACGATTACATGAAGCGGTTTATTATCCGGCGCATCGATGGCAAGACCATCGGGAATCACCCCGATTATAACCGAAAGACCATTAACAATATCGGTTCTTGCGTGAGGGAAAGCGACTCCCCTGCCCATTGATGTACTGCTTAGTTTTTCTCTTTCGCTGACCGCCTTTAATATTTCGTCCTTGCTTTTTTCGGGATATTTTTTGCAGAATAAACCTGCTAATTGCTCGATAGCATCCTCTTTTGAGGAGGCTTTCATATCAATTTTAATGAGGTCCGGATCAATGATGCTGCTTAACTTCATTCGATAACTCCGCTTTTATTATATCCTCGCTGTCTTGGCATTTGCAATATTTGTGCACCGTTTAGCAAACTAATTAATTTACGAATATATAAGATGCCAATATTCAATAATTTTTTACATTGTCAACAAATTCTTTATTTTATTCTATCCTTTTTACATATTATTTATTTCGGAATAGTTTCATTCTCCCCCAGCGAATTTATGCTATGATTTAAATTAATTTTTAAGCGCAAAAAAGACGAACAGCAGCAGGTCGGGTTCCGACCAGAGGGAGAAACCCGACATTTTAGTTCGGTAGATAGGGTTCTCCGTCTAAGCTGACCGCGGCGGAGAGAAGCCTACGCTTTGCAAACACAACCTGTTTTGGTTTATTTCCCGCCTTTGAATAAAATCACCGGCGAGGGATGATGGTTATTATACAATTCCTTCATCCTTTCCTGAATTCATCTTACTCTTACTTCTTCTGACCAAAATCCGTTCCGTTAATCCCAAAAGTAACGTAATGAATATAGTCATCCTCAAGCTCGGGGTTTTTCTTGGCGGCATAGTCTGCTCTTAAGTTGCCGAGATTAATACCGCACCCGAATGAGAACAGCGATTCGTCTATCTCGTCCTCATTAAACTCAAGATTCGTGGTTTCATGCCCCGCTCTTATAGACAGGAACTTACCAAACGTGAATTCGGAACCTAAAGAATAGCGCAAAATCTTACCGCCGCTTCCAAGCTCCGCCTGAATACCAAGTCCGATAATACCGTCGAGCAGGCTTACATAAGCGCCGCTATTGATTGCGCTCGGTAGTTCAATCTTCTCGTAATCGTTTTCAGAATTATTTATTTTCGCAATGTTGCGAGCAGTGGCGCTTAATGTTAGTATACTCAATCGTATTTGCGCTCCGATATTTACTCCGAAAGCGGTGCCGTCTTTATCCTCTAATTTGTTTTGATAAATATCGCCCGAAACTCCGATAACGGCCAGCTTGGTTATCGCATAAGCCATCCCGAATACTCCCATGCGATAATGATGTTCCGGGATATCGAAATTAAAATACTTCCTGTTTTCAGGTATTGCCCTGAAACCAACACGCAAGCCGAAAAATTCGGTGATTTTGCCATGAGAATACATCAAAGCGGCAGAATGGATGTAGGTATTATCATCATCATGAGGATAATACATCAATGAATACTCTATGCCGCTTATCTGCCAGATAGAGGCAGGGTTGCCGAACATGCCGGTTGAGTTTAGGGGAAGCGATTCCCCGATATTACCCATAGCGATAATCCGGGCGCTGTTTGGATAGTTGTTTAAATCGCTTACATCATCAGACCAGACTGCCTGCGCCGCAAAGCCCATGATGATTAACAAGGCTACAATAATTATCGTGATTTGGCTAAACTTTCTCATAATGCAACTCCCTTTTTGCTTAATATTTATATTTATACGATAATTTCAAATGCTAACCCCTTTTTAATGGTGCTGAGCTAAAGATAAGCTCTCAAAAACGTATAGCAAGACATTTCTGTCTATTTCAGGGTTGAATATATGAAAATTCACTGACAGAACCTGTCAGCAGCAAGAGGAAAATATTAATAAGGGGCAGACGAGTTCGCCAATTGCGGATGCCGCCCACGCACAGTGGCGTGTCGGGTTTCTCCCGTTGGTCGGAACCCGACCTACGTCTCTCGCCCTTAGCAAATAATCCGAATCCCAATCGCCATCAATATCAAGCCGCCAAGTATGAGCGCCCGATGCCCCAGCCGGTCATACAGCATAACCCCAAGATACAACCCGATTGCAGTCATAACCGAGCAGACAACGCCGATAATAATAGCCGGCTTGATTATCGAAATGTCCAGCAAACCGAAACCGACGCCAACGCCAAGAGCATCCAAACTGGTGGCAAAAGATAACATCAAGAGAATCCAACCCTTCGATAAATCGGGAAGCTTGTCAGGTTTATCCTTGATGCCCTCATAAAACATCTTCCCGCCTATGAGAAGGAGCAGGAGCAAGACAATCCAACTGCCATAGCTGCCAATCCATTGCGATAGAAACTCGCCCAAGAACCAGCCGATTATCGGCATCATAAACTGGAACAAACCGAAATGCCAGCCCAAACGGAAAACCCTTCGCCAAGTAAAGCCCTGCGCGCCGCAGGTTAAGGCAACGCTGAAAGCATCAAAGCCAAGCCCGATGCTGATAAGAATTATCTCAATAAATGCGATATGGTTCATCTATGGATTAATGCCGGGCGGGTAATATATATAATCGAAAACCGCGGTAAGATTAGGCTGTTGCCGGGCAAATTTCACCAAGGTCAATTTGGCCTGACCGCCGCCTGTTAATTTCAGAATGTATATCCTGCCCTTAATGAGAGGTTTAGTTTGTCTGAATATATCCTTAGAATTAAATCCCCCGATTTTTATCATAGTCTTTCGCAAACTCGAATGCAGGCGCGAGGGGCTGGATATGCCGCTTTTCTCAGCCGTAGCATATATGTAGAAATCGTTATCGAAATCGCGCGCGGCGGTCAGCTTGTTTTTGGCAAAGCTGAAGCCGCTCTGCTTGGTTGTATGATTCTGGGATATCTCAAGCCGTCCCTGCGCCAAAGGTCGAAACATAACCCGCGCCGATGGTTCGGACATCCTGCCGCCAGCGAAAACCGTGCGGATATAGGCATAGTATTTTTTGCCGTTAGTCAGGCGCAGAAGCTCGATGGATTCGCGGGCAATGTCGCCATCGGTATCGCCGGGATAGGGGCCGCTGTTGTATAGCTCGCCTTCGTTTTCGGGAGTATCGGCCAGATAGATATTATAGCCTGATATAGGCGTTTTATCATCGCGGTTGATGTTCCAACAGAGGGCGGCGCCTTTGCTTTTAGTAGTTGCTTTCAGGTTGTAGGGAACATTTGGCTTGATAACCATAACCGGTTTTGGGCCGCAGGCAAGTATAGATAGAATTGAAAGGACCAGGATTATTAACAGAGTAAAAACCTCATTATATATTTTGGTGATTATTTTCATAGTTATACCATTTGTAAAAATGTTATTAATTTAATAGCCTGTCTTGAAATGATATGCTAATTAAAGCCATACATTATTCCAGCCTGAATTTGAGTTGTTGATAAATCCATCTTGAAGCTTTCCGGTTCGCCATAGATTGGAGAAACAGGCATATTGGTTGTACCAAAAGTCCAATCCCCACGTATGGAGCCGCTGAGTTCTTGCGATATTCTTATATCTATCCCGGCAGTAAAATTTGCCGCCAATGCTGTTTGAACATGCCGGATACTGTAATCGATACTATGGTCAAGCCGCATAGGGAAAACAGAAATTCCCGTTCCCGCAAATGGGATAATCGGTTGTTTGTTCTGAAAATCGAGAAGTACCAGTATGGAGGCGCTGAAAATAGCCACGTTTAGATCAAGATTATGATTGACAACAGTATCTGAGAATTGACCGGTACCTACAAATGCTTGTTTGGTTTTTAATGTATATGTCAAAAAATCAAACTCGCCGGCGAAGTGATGAGAAAATCTGATTCGCAGCCCGGCAGAAAAATCGAATGAACCCTTGAAATCGCCGATAGAATCTGTCGAATTAATTGTATCATAATAGTATTCGTTAGCCCAATTTACAAACTTTTCGAAATGCGGACCGCTGGAGTAGCCGAGTAGAATAAAGAACGAATTCTTATAAAAATATTCCGGCTGACTGTATCGGCCGCCAAACTGCGGCCAGGCTGATTCGGCAAATATGATTAGTAGAGCGCCAGCTAATAGTATTACACGCAATTTTTTCATTGCGCATATTATCAGGGGAAGTACAGACAATGTCAATAGAAATCAGGTATTATAATTGGAAAGGTTGGTGCACGAGGACGTACACCAGCCGCAAGCATACACCGGGACATGATTCATCAGCCGCAAGCATACACGGGGACGTGCATTAACACCAAGGATGCGTATATATGTCCAAAATGCAACTCGTTTTTGAGACCATCTGACTTGGGATAAGAATACGCGCCAACTATAAAAATCTCTTAATCTTACTGCAATTTGCCGTAAAATAGAGGATAATTTTATAAGTATATAGTAAAATTTCTTGACCGCCGACAGTTAATGCCTATATTGAATGCCCAAGACGGTAGCGGCAGTAAAAGTGCTGATAATTATGCCGATACTGTGAATGTTGTTGTTTGACAATAAAGCTTTTTTATGGCGCCCTAGCTCAGTTGGTAGAGCAACGGACTGAAAATCCGTGTGTCCGCAGTTCAATTCTGCGGGGCGCCACTTTTTATTGTTACAGCAAAATGTTGCGATATTATGAAGAACTATTTTCGGGCTTTGACCATCCACATGTCAAAGTGACCGCTAATAATTTAATGACTGGAATATCCATATTATTTGAGACGCTTGATAGAATTATTCTGAATTATTCACAAATTATAACATGTGCTGGCATACGTCTTAGGCATATTTTTCTGCCAGATGTGTCAGGTTTCTCGTTTGACTGCTTAGGTAGAATTCATTCGAAACCCGACCAATAATTGAATGAAATTTAGGAAACTCCAGCTAAACTGCTATTGCTTTTTCGACTATCTATCTATATATTAAACGCGACTTTTATTGATTAAATTATTACTGCGGAGGAATAAATGACTAATATAACCAAACGTGATTTCGTCGCCATTTCAGATTTCAGTGAATCAGAAATCAGGGAAACACTAAAACTGGCTATAGATATGAAAAAGAAAAGGCAAAAACTTGATGTTTTATCCGGTAAAACTATCGGCTGTATATTCCATAAAGCATCACTGCGAACACGCATTTCATTCGAGGTTGGTATTGCTGAACTTGGCGGAAATTCACTTTATATCACCGAAAAAGAAATCGAATTGGGAAAACGTGAATCGATTTATGATGCCGCTAAAGTATTGTCGCGTTATTTGGCTATGATTGTTATCAGAACCTTTTCTCACAGCGATGTCGAACAATTGGCAGAACATGCCGGCATACCGGTTATAAATGCCCTAACGGATTTACTGCATCCCTGCCAGATTATGTCGGATATTTTGACTATTGTCGAACATAAAGGAAAAATCGATAACTTGAAGATAGCCTATTTGGGCGACGGCAACAATATTACCAATAGTTGGCTAAAAGCGGCTGTTCGCCTGCCTATTGATTTAAGGATAGGAACGCATAAAGATACTCCGCCTAATGCGGCTATTGCAGCAGAAGTAGAGAAAGCCGGCAAATCTAAAGTAACAATAACCGATGACCCGCTTAAAGCTGTGTTGAACGCCGATGTTATCTATACCGATGTCTGGGCTTCAATGGGACAAAAACACTTGCAGGATGAAAAGGTAAAACTTCTGAAAGCATTCCGCATTGATGCTGACTTATTGAAAAAGGCTGATTCCGAGGCGATTGTTATGCATTGTCTGCCAGCCAATCGAGGTATGGAGATCACCGATGAAGTTATGGACGGTCCGCAATCCGTAGTGTTCGATCAGGCTGAAAATCGACTTCATATGCAAAAAGCTATTATGGTTAAATTAGCTCGGGAAAGTTTTTAATTTGGAAGGTTAACTAAACGAAAACAAATAATATTGATTAAATAGATGCTTTATCTGAATAAAAAAAGGGGGAAGCTTATGCCCCCCCTTCATAAGGTCAACTTCTTAATTCGTCCATCTCAGATATGATTTAACTCTAATTTTCTTTCCGGATGGCGTGGTACGAGTGTAACCTTTCACGCGTGTTCTCTTGCCGGTTGTCCTTTTCCTGGGCATTCAATCACCTCCTGATTTAGTGTTACCCTTGAGTAATTTCCAGCCTGATTTACTGTTCGCTATAATTGTCGGATATACTGGTAAGCAATTTAATTAAATTTAGTAATTTATGTTCCATAGCAAGAACTTATGTTTCATAAGTGATACAGTCTATAGTTTGCAATAGCAAACATACTTTATCTAAAACATTTCTATATTTTACTGATGCTATCCAATGGCAAGGTCAATTAGAAGCATATCAGCATAATTGAACATTATTACATGAGTTAGAGCTATTAAGATAATAGAGAAATGCTATATATTGCTAATACATGATATGCTGTTCGCTAATACTAACAACAAATTACGCTCAGATTTCATTTTTTAGTATGTTTTAGGCAGTTCAAAATTGAAACCCTAATTCGTATTAATTATTATATTAAGAAACGCACATCCTGAATTCGAAGCAATAATAACTGTAAACATACATTAATTATAAATTGTAAGGAGGGAATATTAACTCTAAGTGAATTCATCTGCCGGCAGGTTGTTTAGCCGCGGCGGTTGACAACATAAGACTTTCGATAAAAAGCAGCAGTATAGCTTTGGCTGTTTGTTCCCAAGCCTAAAGTCAAACAACCCGCAGACCATATCCGTGCTTCTGCTCTGGCAATCAAGCATTGCCGCAAGTTTGCCTATCCGCACCTGGCAGTTAATAGGCTTAGATAAATGTTTTCAGGATCTCTTGTTGAAGACCTTGAAGTTCGGAATAGGCGCTGTTAATTTCGAAAATCTTTTCATTAGGTTTCTTCATTAGTCTGTTTTTTTCCAAACCATTACGAAATATTATCAAGATATTGTCATTGTCCCAAGGCTTCTCGATATACTGAAACAAACCGACATTATTTATAGCCTTTATCGTATTTTCCTTGTCTGCATAACCGGTAAGTATAATTCTTGGTATTTCAGATTTTATTTTCTTAACCTCAGCTAAGAAGGAAATACCATCCATTTCAGGCATCAAATAGTCAGAGACAACAATATCGACATCGTTTTCCAGAATATATTCCAAAGCTTCATTTGCCGAGGAAAAAGTTTTAATGTAATAATCTGTTTCCAGTGATAAGAATTAATACAGGCTTGTTAGAACTATTTCCTCATCATCAACAATTAAAATTGTCTATTTTGCTTTAAACTCTTTCACTTTATTCTCCAAGAAATATATCAATTCTACTATTTCAACTTCATATTATTAAGGTAGTAAAAACATCACTACTGTCCGGCCTTTTTTATAGAATTCTTAAAATAATACCCAACAATCGAA
>JAGGSN010000097.1 GCA_021159005.1 Candidatus Zixiibacteriota bacterium
TGATAAATATATAATTGGTCAGGATAAAGCTAAAAAGATGGTGGCAATAGCCATACGTAACCGCTGGCGGCGTCAAAAAGTGGAAGGGCCAATTCGGGAAGAGATAATGCCTAATAATATTATCATGATTGGCCCAACCGGTGTTGGCAAAACTGAAATCTCCCGCCGATTGGCTAATCTGACAGCCGCGCCATTTATCAAGGTTGAAGCCTCCAAATACACCGAGGTTGGTTATGTGGGGCGCGATGTTGAGTCGATGGTGCGCGATTTATCCGACCTTAGCGTCAATATGGTTAAAAAGGAAAATCAAGCTCAGGTCGAGGAGAAAGCTATCGCCCTTGCCGAGGAAAGACTTCTGGATATCCTTTTGCCCTCCAGCGCAAGAAAACAAAAGCCCGACCCAAAAGTAACCCCCGAACAACTGAAAAAAAGCGAAACTGCCCGAGAAAAACTTAGAGAACAGCTAAAAGAGGGAAAACTTGATAAACGGCATATTGAGATTGATGTTCCCAACGATAGACTTCCTGTTGTCGAGGTTTTCTCGCCTGCCGGTATCGAGGAAATTGGTATAAATATCCAGGAAATGTTTTCCGGCATGATGCCTAAGAAGACACATAAACGGCGTGTTACAGTCGATGAAGCATTCCATATGCTGACTCAGGAGGAATCAGCGCATCTTATAGATTTCGAAGAGGTAGTTGCTGAGGCAATCAATCGAGTTGAGAATTCAGGGATTATCTTTATCGATGAGATAGATAAAATAGCCGGCGAAAAAGCCAAGTCTGGTCCCGATGTTTCCCGCGAGGGAGTCCAGCGCGATATCCTGCCGATTGTCGAGGGCACCAACGTGATGACCAAATACGGCATGGTCAAAACCGACCATGTGCTGTTTGTGGCGGCGGGCGCTTTCCACATGTCAAAACCATCCGATCTGATACCGGAGCTGCAGGGACGATTCCCTATCCGAGTCGAACTTAATACCCTGACCGAAAAAGATTTCGAACGCATCCTTACTGAACCGGAAAATGCCCTTATCAAACAGTACAAAGAACTAATGGCTACGGAAGGGGTTAATATTGTGTTCACAAAATCCGGCATACAGGAGATTGCCCGCATTGCCGCTCATGTAAACATGCGCACCGAAAACATAGGCGCAAGACGTCTGCATACGGTGATGACCACTCTGCTTGAGGATCTGATGTATCAAGCTCCCGAGGTCAAACGCAAGAAGGTGCAGATAACCAAAAAGATGGTGGCTGATGTGCTTACCGAGATAGTGGAGGATGAGGATTTAAGCCGGTATATTTTGTAGGGAAATTAGCAGCGTTAATATTTTACGTGCGTGCAATTTTCACTCACAGGGTTTATTGACATACACTAAATGAACAGTATTGGGGCTAAACGGATGCCGCTAATATAATATTTTTATACTAAAAGGAATCCCTACTGTCCGGCCTTTTCAATAGAATTCTCCAATTAATACACAATAAATGAAACTTG
>JAGGSN010000098.1 GCA_021159005.1 Candidatus Zixiibacteriota bacterium
TCAATAGATATTTCCGGATTAGATTTCAGAAGTCGACTTTGATTCGATGATTATCTATTTATGTCATTCCCCCGCCGCGGCGGGGGAATCCGGAAAACTGTTAGTTAACTCAAAGGTGGATAACAAAAATACCGTGCCCCGTGTCCGCAGACAGGCGGGCGCCGGCAGGCAGGAGGTATCGGCATGACCAATCTCTGGATTCCCAATCAAGTTGGGAATGACGCGGACGGTGTTGGGAATGACGCGGGCAGTGTGGGAATGACGCGGACGGTGTTTGGAATGACATCATTATATAGCATCCGCCTAAGGCGGACAAAAGGCCGGACAGTAGTGAATTCAACTGCAAAATCAGGTTTAAAATAAGGCAATTTTCTTCAACCTATTCAGATAATTAATTAGAATAGATATTTTACTATATATCAAAAATATTAACCAGTAATTCTAAGTAGAATCGGCATTTTGACTATTTATTTCATCGTGATATACTTTAAGCACTTTTTTCTCTATCATCATTCTTGTATCGGTGTTAATCGGATGGGCAACATCCTGAAATGAACCATCAGCTTTTTTCTTTGACGGCATCGATACAAACAGCCCCTTTTCGCCGCTTATAATTTTTAGTCCTCTGATAACAAAAGAATTATCAAAAGTAATATTGGCAAAACCTTTTAATTTATTTTCATTTCTTAACGTAAGTTTAACTTCTGTGATTTCCACTTTTTCCTCCCCTGAACCGCTCCTTATACCTATATGCCTATTTTAAGAAATTAGTTTATAGATAGTAAAGGAACAGATTTACAGGAAAACATTCGCATTTTTCATCGGAGAACCTCCCGACTGTCTATTCAAAGCTGCTGATATGGGAAATAATCCAAATATTGCTGATCCTGAAACGCTCATCCCAGCGTAAAAACCCTCTTATACCTAAGGATTAGCTTTATTTTAGATAATTCATAAAAGCTTTAAAAAACCACCTCCTTAATATCGTCGATAAAATGAATCACTAAGCGGACAAAGTTAGTGAACATAACTTATTTTTATAAAACCATCGTAACAGCGATTTGTCAAGTAAAATTTTTAAGAAGCTTCTCTGCGAATTCAGATTGACAATGTCCTTTAATAAAATTATTATCTTAACAATAAAAGAAATGAGGTGAATAATGAGAGCTTTAATCACAGGCATTACCGGTCAGGATGGTTCCTATCTGGCAGATTTCTTGCTTGAAAAAGGTTACGAAGTATGGGGGATGGTCAGACGTTCCTCGACTGAGAGTTTTGAACGTATAGAGCATATCAAGGATAAAATCGTTTTAAGGCAGGCTGATTTGTTAGACCAACTGTCTATAATTGAGCTAATCGAGGAGTGCAAACCTGATGAGGTTTACAATCTGGCAGCGCAGTCATTTGTCCCTACAAGCTGGAAACAACCCTTGTTAACAGGCGAGTTTACCGCTCTTGGCGTAACCAGGGTTCTCGAGGCTATAAGGCATATCAACCCAAAGATCAAGTATTACCAAGCTTCATCTTCTGAGATGTTTGGCAAAGTTGCCGAGGTTCCCCAGAATGAAAAGACGCCGTTTTATCCGCGTTCCCCCTATGGAGTAGCCAAAGTGTATGCCCATTTCATAACTGTCAATTACCGGGAAAGCTATAATATTTTTGGAGCATCCGGCATTCTCTTTAATCATGAATCGCCGCGTCGGGGATTGGAATTTGTAACCCGCAAGATTACTAATGGTGCCGCAATGGTCAAGCTGGGGCTAACAGATGCGCTATACTTAGGCAATCTCGATGCCAAACGCGATTGGGGCTATGCGCCGGATTATGTTCGGGGCATGTGGCTTATGCTTCAGCGCGACAAATCCGACAACTATGTATTAGCCACCGGCGAAAATCACTCGGTTGAGGAATTCTGCAAATTATCATTTGGTCATTTGGATCTTGATTACAAAGAGTATGTAAAAACAGATCCGAGATTTGTTCGACCTGCCGAGGTAGATATTTTGCTTGGCGATCCATCTTATGTTAAAAAGATGCTTAGCTGGGAACCGGAAGTGAGCTTTGAACAAATGATTAAGATAATGGTCGATAACGATCTTAAAATTTTATCAAAAAAATGAAAATATGCTTCAGGAAAAATGTGAAATTCTATTGAAAGGTTTGTAATGGATAAAAATGATAAAAAACTTAATGATTTTGCCAAACTCTGGCTCGCTCACGATGGCTTATGGTTTCAGGCGGTTGAAAAAAAATATGGCATTGAAGCGGCAATTGAAATGGACAAGGAAGCCTGGAGCAGATTCTCACCGCTTGAGGCAAAACGGATAATGGCTCGTATAGGCATCAGTCAGGGAGGCGGTATCGAGGCTCTGATTGAGGCTCTTCCGGAAAGACTTTATGCCGAGTTGAACGAACAGGAAGTTGTTGAGCATGACGATAAGCAAGCGGTTTTTATTATGAAAAAATGCCGCGTTCAGGATGCCAGGCATCGAAAAAATATGACGCCTTTCCCCTGCAAGGAAGTTGGCATTATTGAATATACAACTTTTGCTCAAACAATTGACCCTCGTATTAAAACAAAATGTATTCATTGCCCGCCTGATGAATATAATGGTGAATACTGGTGCAAGTGGGAGTTCTTATTGGAAGAATAATAATTGATATACTATCATCAATTATTGCGTCAGTTCACTGTGAAAAAACTGTTTGTTTACTTAATATAAGGCATTCCCTCGGATTACTAAAGCCCCGCTTCCCTTTGGTTGCCAAGCGTTGTTTGATAACCAAAGGGAGCTCAGGTTTCCGCAGCTTTCGGTATATTTTAAAATATTAGCAAACTGATAATCAGTTAGTGAAAAAATCGAAAATATTGCCGAGCATATTGCTGTCGGCTTTATAGATTTCGGTATATTTACACCGACTGCAGGTTACGGTTGTAAACCGCGCTCCCTGAACATCGAAAATTTTAGACC
This sequence comes from Candidatus Zixiibacteriota bacterium, assembly GCA_021159005.1. Classification (NCBI taxonomy): domain Bacteria; kingdom Pseudomonadati; phylum Candidatus Zixiibacteriota; species Candidatus Zixiibacteriota bacterium. The sequence continues at coordinate 2,973 of JAGGSN010000098.1, forward strand.
AAAATCCGCCAGCCGCTCTAAATTCGCCAATATCATATTGAATGTTTGAACATTTGGGGCAAGTATACTTCAATTGGTTCATTGTAAAATATCCTTGTTGGGTTTAATGTGATAATTAATCATACCGATTCTCCGTATATATTGTTTTCATAATAAATACACTATTGTATCGATAAAATTCAAGTATTTATCCTATATTTTGCAGTAGAGCTGCAAATAATGTTTTCGGCAAAAAACTTCTCAAGTATATCATTTTCTAACATTGGCGGTACAATAACCGATATAAATATAATGGAAGCAAATAATGTTAATGTTATACTATACAATTTGGTTTAGAGCTTAATACTAATACGATTGTATGGAAAAACGTTATCATAAATTTTTGCAAATGCAGATTTAAAGTCGCCGTACAGCAATGTAACATCAAAGCAAGAAGATAATTATGGACAATGATGCAGACCAAAAGGTTGCCGGTTCGTATTACCAGAAATTTCATTATATCGCCCTGCGCTCATATAAAAAAGCCTTAACTTGCAAAGAGAAAATCGAGGAAATCCAGCGCAAGGAACATTCGCTTACTGATGAGGATTCGTTTGACATTGTAAAACTGAATAATGAAATCGAGATTTGCGGTATTCAAGTTATCATATTCAGTGCTTTGACGCTGGAAACTTTTATTAATTTTTACGCTTTGGTAAACCTGTCGAAGGAATATATGGAAAACTATCTAAGCGGCTTAGATATCACCTCAAAATGGATAATAACGCCTAAATTAGTTACAGGAGAAGGACTTGATTGGGAGTCAGACCATGTAAAAAACCTGAAAGTGCTGATTTCCACGAGGGATCGTTTAGCCCAATATAAAACCAGGCAAGTTTTTTCCAACAGATTTAAGGGGGTTGACCGTTTTTGGCTTGAGGATATGGAGTTCGCTGTCGATACGGTTGTCAATTTAGTGGAAGCGCTGGCAGAGATTGATGAAAAAATTAAGCCTGATTGGGTTAGAAAGCCAAATCCGGGGGGATGAAATTAACCTTCTGTCGGATTCCACGTCCGCAATGAACAATAAGACTATTTAACATAGCCTTTTTCAAGCAGTTAAATTCTCTATTAATTAACAGTATATATAGAAAATAACATTGACTTTTACTAACATTATTATATATTAAATTCAAGACATAGTCTTGGATGTTAATATTATAAATTATGAAATGGTCTAAGCAGCCAAAGACAATCTAAGCAAAAAGCTATGATTATAGCATTAGAATAGAAGTAAAAGCTAAAAAAACGCAAGCATGCTTATTTTTGTTACAGCATGGTATAATTGTAATTAAATAACTGTTAAAAGGAGGTATTTTTAAAAAAATCAGATTTATTGCTAAGTCAATACGAGTTTTAGTGTTAATGTATTATTTTAGGAGTTTTTAATGAAATTTAAAACAGAAATTTTTGTAATCGCTGCAGTTTTAGCGATTTTTGTTCTTTTTAATATCGCTGGCGCCAGCGATATTACAGATAATCCTAACCCTAAGTTATTGAACCATAATGCAGAAAAGCATTATCCGCCAATAACTTTTGATGCTGGCGGTCCTGATGGCGGCGGATATTATTACATCGATAGCGATGATGCCGCTCAAAATGCGCCTCATTATGAATGGGTCGATATTTCCGGTGTTGGCACACCACTTTTTTTGGGCGATGATGAGAATCAGGGACCATTTGAACTTGGTTTTGAGTTCGAGTTCTATGGTCAGGTTTTCACATCTCTGTATGTTTGTTCTAATGGTTTTGCTTCATTTACAAGCACATCAACGGATTATTCTAATGACCCGATACCTTCCGGCACCGAACCCAACAATACCTTAGCCTTTTGGTGGGATGATTTTAATCCTTCCGTAAGCGGAAGCATATATTTTTACGCTGATGCCGATAACCGGCGCTTTATCCTTTCTTATGAGAATGTACCTTATTATAGTTATATGGATAGCACTGGAAGTACTACATGTCAGGTGATTATTAATCAGGATGGTACTATATTTTATCAGTATGCTGCAATGGATGGCGGGGATCATGGTTTAAACAGTTCAACTGTTGGCATTGAGAATGGTGATGGAACTATTGGTACTCAATACCTTTACAATCAGGAAGGTATTCATGACGAAATGGCTATATGTTTCGGTTTTGACCCGCCAATTTATGGTACGCATAATGTTGGCCCGACTGCTTTTCTTTCACCCGGCGGTGTAGGACAAGTTGACGATCCCATAACTCCCGAAGTTACTTTCACCAATGTTGGAGCGGAAACAGAAACCTTCAGCGTTCGCATGATTATTGAACGCAACGGCACTGAGCTTTATAACCAGACAGAAACTATAACAGCTTTGCCGTCAGGCGGAAGTGAATCAGTCGAATTCATAGACTTTACACCAGATTCTGAAAATTTATACATTTTAACTGCCATATCCGAATTAGAAGGTGATGAAGACAATTCTAACGATACCTTGGCTTTCGAGTACAGAGCTTTTAATCAAATTGTCTATTATGATTTTGAATCAAATGGTATATTTGAAACATCCGGTCTATGGGAGTGGGGCGCGCCCACATCGGGACCCGGCAACGCACATTCGGGAGTAAATGTCTGGGCTACAGCTTTAGCTGGCGAATATCCAAATGATTCTTGGAATTTCTTAACTACTTTACCTTTCGGCTTATCTGCCGGCGCGGTGATGAGTTTCTGGCAATGGTATAATACAGAAGCGAGTTGGGATGGCGGCAATGTCAAGATTTCTACTGATGGCGGCAGCAGTTTTGAAGTTATAACACCCAACGAGGGTTACACTGGTGAAGCCAATACTTCAAATCCGCTATCTGGCGAACCGATATTTACCGGTCATAATGTTGGCGAGATGTGGCATTCTGTAACTTTCGACCTGGCAGCCTATGTCGGTCAATCTGTAATCTTCCGTTTTGACTTCGGCAGTGACGGTTCCGTTACGTATCCCGGCTGGTATATTGATGATTTCACAATTATGGGCGCCGGCGGCGTTGAGCCCGGCTGGGTAACTGGTATTGTTACCGAAAATCAAAGCGGCGATCCGATTGATGGAGCAACAGTTTCAACCGGCGGCATTTCAGATGTTACCGGCAATGACGGCGTATACACTCTGGAACTTTTCCCGGGAGACTATGATATAACTGCTTCTGCAGATTATCATAACCCGCTTACTATGCAGGGTGTTACTATTATTGAGGGCGATACCGTAACTCAAGATTTTGCTCTTACAACTCCAATGATGGATGTCGATGAAGCTCCGATAAACGTTAATTTACATATTGGCGATGTTGAAAATTATATTAGAACTATCAGCAACACCGGTGATGGCGTACTCGATTTCAATATCAGTGTTGCCTATAATGATATTGTAGTTAATACTATCGAACCTTCATTTGCCGATGAACCCGTAATCGGCATGGCTGATGCTTCTGTTATTGAAGCTAAAAACGCTATCCCTGTAAATGCAAAGGCTATTGCTTGTAATCACAATTCAAGCGGTGAACCACCGGTTGCCCTTGATTTCGGGGATGAAATCGCCTATTTCGATTTACAGGGCCAATGCGGTGATAATCAGCTTCTTGCGGCAGCTTTTGCCTTAGATCATTTCTTTGTTTGTGGCGGTAATACCGGAGCTGATCCTAATAACCTCTACAAATTTGACAGAGATGGCTATCTGGTCGAGACTTACAACCAAGGTACAAGTGGTTGGGGCTGGCTTGATTTATGCTACGATGGTACTTATCTATATGGAACTGATTTCGATACTGATGTAATCAGTCAGGTCGATCCGGCTACCGGGCAGGTTGTTGGTACTGTACCTAACCCGACAGCCGCCGGTCTTGGGATTGCCTATGATCCGGCAACCGACCATTTCTGGGGTGTTAACTGGTTCGGAACCGATTTAGTCGAGTTCGATCGCAGTGGTACTATTATCAATCAATATCCTCAGGCGCCATTAGCTTCCATTTTTGGTATTGCCTGGGATAATGCCTCTGCTGACGGTCCATGGCTCTGGTGTTTCTCGCAAGAAACAAACAATTTACTAACAGTAGCTCAGTTTGACCCGATCAACGGCTACATGACCGGTGTTCAGTTCACGGCTATCGATCATGACGGCGGCGACATGGCTGGCGGTCTTGATTTCACTACTGAATACGATCCAGCTTTGGGCGTTCTTCTTTGTTTAGGTCAGGCAGGTGTCAGTGACTGGTTAGGTGTGTATGAGATTACTGAAACGGTTAACTGGTTAGCAATCGACCCAACATCCGGTTCAATTGATCCTGGTGAAAGCGATGATATTGATATTACAATAGATCTGACAGAGATTGAGGATACAACTACTTATCTTGGCGCAACGTTGACTGTTAGCTCCAATTCGCCTGTTACCGGTACTATTGATATCACTGTTGATGTAATAGGCGGCATTGAGGGCGAAGAAGGCTTACTGCCATCCACTTTCGCCTTAGAGCAGAATTATCCTAATCCGTTTAATGCCATAACTGCAATTAACTTTGCTGTTCCAACAGATAGTGATGTTGAGCTTACGGTTTACAATATGCTTGGTCAGAATGTTAAAACTCTAATATCGGGCAAAATGAATGCCGGATATCACAGAGTCTTATGGGATGCTTCAAGTGTCGCTTCAGGTGTTTATTTCTATAAACTTACTGCTGGTGATAAAACTGAAGTTCGCGAAATGTCTTTACTTAAGTAAGGATTTGACTTAATTTACTAAGGTTCTAAGCACTTAATAGTCGGGGTTTTCCAGCCCCGACTATTTTTTATAATATTGAGGCAAACCCGGATTTTGCAGTAGAACTTACAAATAAATTATTCGGAATTCCTCTGGTTATCAAGCGGTGTCCCAAGACACGCCCATGCTTGGCAGCAAGAACGAAATTATGTTAAACATTTGGCATTAAACACACCCCTGGCCTCCCTAAAGAGGGAAATAATAAAATGTTGGCGCACGATGACGTACACCAACCACCCTAAATAGGGCGTCCGCTTAGAAACAGATACGCTCTCTTGTTGCCAAGCAGCTTTTGGTAACAAAAGATGGTTTGTTGCTTTGTCAACAATCTGGATATCCGCAAAGATATATTGCCTTATAACAGCTCTGCCGCTCTTTACTCTCCCGACATTTTCATACCGAGCTGCCAGAACAGGAATGCATAATCATCAGCAACCTCCTGAAGGCGCATATTTGTCGGCATTCCCTGACCGTGGCCGGTTTTACGCTCTACATAAATCAGAATTGGCGCATCGGATGAAGTTGCAGTTTGTAAAGCCGCTGTCATTTTGCGGGCATGAAGCGGATGTACGCGGCTGTCAGATTCGCCGGCTCTGAAAAGCATCGCCGGATAAGCCGCATCCTGTTTAATATTGTGGTATGGGGAATAGGCATAGATATATTTAAATTGATCGGCATCATCCGAACTGCCGTATTCGGAAACCCAATAGCGAGCCATCAAGAATTTATGATAGCGGAGCATATCCAAAAGCGGGGAGTTGCATAAAACAGCCTTAAACAAATCGGGTCTCTGAACAGCCACTGCGCCAACCAGCAATCCGCCATTGGAACCGCCGGAGATTGCCAGCTTTTCGGGGCTTGTGTAGCTATTATCGATTAGCCATTTTGCCGCAGCAATGAAATCATCAAAGGTGTTCTGCTTATTTTCAAGCATACCATCTTTATGCCACTGTTCGCCATACTCGGCGCCGCCGCGAAGATTGGGCAAACAGAAAACGCCGCCGTTTTCCATCCAGATAAACCGGCTGGAGGAAAAGTAGGGCGTCATATTAGCTGTAAATCCGCCGTAGCCGTATAAATAGGCCGGATTAGTCCCATCAAGCGCAAGCCCGGCTTTATGAACTATAAACATCGAAACACGAGTGCCATCCTTGGAATTGTACCATACCTGTTTGGTTTCATAACCATCAGCATTAACTTTTACCGGATAGCGATAAAACTCCGTAAGCTTATTTGTCTCAAAATCGTATCGATAGTGTGTTGTCGGGTATATGAAAGATGAAAAACTTAAATACATCTCATCATCATCCCACCTGCCGGAAAAACCATAAACAGTTCCCAACGCAGGCAATTCGATTTCGTTTAAGGGAACCCCCAAAAGGTTATATGTTTTTACCTGCGTGTAAGCATTGTGCAGGTATTTAACAATCAGAGTATTATTGATTATATCATAACTTTCTAAGAGGTCTTCGGTTTCAGGCACAATTTCTTTCCAGTATTTGTGGGCTGGTTTTCTTAAATCAACCGCGATTATTTTATAATTAGGGGCATCCTCGTTTGTGCGGATATATAACATATTGCCAATAGCTATACCCTCATAATAATCATGAAATCCGGAAACCACTTCAACCGGTTTACCATCAGTTTTAAGGTCGATAAAACGAACTTCATTGGTGCGGGATGAACCGAAAAAGTCATATAAAATCAGGTATCTGTCATCGGTTGAAAGCTGACAGCCATAGCCTAATTCTTTTATATCCGCTCTTGAGTAGTATAATTTATCATTAGCCCAATCATCGCCAAGCTTGTGGAAATATGTTTTATCAAAGTAATTTTCATCTCCATCGGGCACGGTTCCCGGCGCTGGAAATCTGGTATAGAAAAACCCCGAATTATCTTTCAGCCAGTTTACATTAGGATAACGGGTATGAGGAATAGTATCAGCAATATCTTTTCCTGTTAGCACATTTTTAATATGTAAAATGCCTCTCTCGGCGCCGCTTTCTGATTTACCATAGGCAACAAAACTGCCGTCATCGGATGGAGTCCACCAGTCCATGGCGCTTGTGCCGTCCTCGCTCCAGGCATTTGGGTCTATAACAGCCGTTTCAACGCCATCAAGATTACGCTTTGAGTATAAAACGTAATGGTTCTGAAGCCCTTCGTTTTTTAAGATAAAATAGCGTTCCTTACATTTTTTTGGAAGGGTTTGAGTTGGGTAATTCCATGTTTCCTCAAGCCTGCTTAATATTTTTTCGCGGTCGGGTATTTTATCGAGATATGAACGAGTTAGCAGGTTTTGCGCATCAGTCCAGGTTTGAACATCCGGGTCATCGGTATCCTCCAGCCAGCGATAAGGGTCGGGCACAACTACGCCGTGAAGCGTATCAGCCACATCGACTGTTTTAGAAACAGGATAATCCGGCCTGCCGGATGGCGGACCCTCTGAACATGAAATTAATGTTGATATAGCAATAACTAACGGCATAATAAAATACACATTCCTGTTCATTTTTCATTCCTTTGTTTTTGTTTAATCATGGCGGCGCTCGCAAGTTAAAATTTATAGAATACGATTAATAATAATATAAAAACATTTTGAATGAAATAGAAATTTTATTGGAGTTTTCCCCGAAAAACCGACGCATCAATGGTATCCTGCCCTCCGGATTGTTAATATAAGATTTAGGGTGATTGGTGTACGTCCTCGCGCGCGCCAACATTTTATTGTTTCCCCCGTGAACAGGGTTAGGGTTTAAACAAGAACTACGCTGCGAGTTCATAAACTATTATTTCCCTCTTGAGAGAGGATAGGGGTGTGTTCTTAACTTTAAATGTTCAACATAATTTCAACTCTGGCTGCCAAGCGCTGTTTGACAGCCAGAGTTTGCTTGTCGGCAATCTGAGGAATACATACCGTAAGTATTCTTTGGCATTAGAAAACGTTATTTTAAAAACTTGCCGTTTTTGAAAAAGAGCTGGCCATCGGCATACATAGCACCCTTTTTCCGCAAATCACAAATCATATCCCAATGTAGAGCTGATTTATTCTTGCCGCCGGATTCGGGATATGAATCGCCCATCGCCATATGGAAAGTGCCGCCGATTTTTTCATCATAGAGAATATTACGGGTAAATTTCTTGATACCGAAATTTGTGCCTATTGCCACTTCGCCAAGGTATCTCGAACCTTTATCCATATCGAGCATGGCATTCATGAAATCTTCCCCATGGGCGGCAGTCGCTTTGACAACCTTGCCGTTTTTCATTTCAATCCTGACATCATTAACCTCCCTGCCGGAATAAACAGCGGGGAAAGTAAATCGAATATGACCGTTAGCCGAGTTTTCAATAGGGGCGGTAAACACCTCGCCATCAGGGAAATTATTATTACCGTCGCAGTTTATCCATTTCCGTCCGCCAACGTTGAAAGTGAGATCCGTATCAGGCGCAACAAGACGAATCACTTTTTTCTTTTTGAGATAATTAATAAGACGACCGTTATATTTTGACATCTTTTTCCACTCTGCAATCGGGTCTTTCGTATCAAGCATACAAGCGCCATATACAAAATCCTCATAATCCGAAAGCGACATACCGGCATCCTGAGCGGCCGCATTTGTCGGCATCAGGGTGCCAACCCATGACAGCTCACCTTTAGCCGCCCTGATAGAGAATCGCCGCATGATTTTAGTTTGTGATTTATGAGCCAATACCTGCTTTTGAGGATTTACGCCAGATAAAAATTTAGTGTTGCTGGGCGAGCGTATTCCTATAAGTGTGTCGAGTTTTTCTATTTCGTATTTGGCTATAGGCGAAACGAAAGTCAGCTGGTCTTTTTTTGCATTTTTTAAAAATATCTCATCGATATCCTCTACGGTGATTTTCATATAAGGGTTAGCGCCAATTGCTAAACATTCGGCAACAAGCTCTTTTAGAAGCGGGATAGCCTCAACACCGCCAATTAATTTAACCAACTGATTTTTCTTTACATTGCAGCTATAATGCAAAAGCACATAAGCAAATTTCGCTAATCTTGAATCCGGCATTACCATCTCCTTTTTTTTTGTATTTATTTTAACATGCATAATAACAAATCGCAATTTAATTGTCAAATATTCATACCCGTGTTCCCCTTTTTACTTGACCAGATAATGCTTAGGTTATTATGATGTTTATAACATGAGTTATATTACAAACCTAAAGATAATCGAGGTTAAAAGACATGCACGAATTAATTGAAATAACACCATTTGGAATTGAAAGAGTTGCTTTCTATGCCGCATTCTTGGTCGGAATTGCCGTATTTGTTTTTATTATCAGAAAATATATCAGACTATTATTGCAGTTTAACAAAATTGACTACAAAGTTGATATAGGCAAAGGCATTAAAAGGGTATTAAAATTCGTTTTGGGACAGCGAAGGCTTCTTGATGATCCATTTTCCGGAACCGCTCATTTTCTTATATTCTGGGGTTTTTTGATTATCGCTTTTGGCACGATAAATTTCTTTGGCAAAGGCTTTAGTTCTCATTTTTATATACCTTTATTATCCGGCATGCTGAAAACGCCGTTTGCATTTCTGCTTGACCTGTTCAGCTTTTTAGTTGTCGTTGGTGTTCTTGGGGCTGTTGTTAAAAGATACTTAATCCGTCCCGAACGGCTTTCTCAAAGTCCCGGCGCGCTTATAATCCTGGTTCTTATATTTGGCTTGATGGCATTCGACCTTCTCTCTGATGGTTTTAATATTGCCGCACAGCAACATATAGTAAAGGGCGCTTTTATCGGCAACTATCTCGGTTCGATATTCTGGAATATGCCGAAAGATACAGCGGTTTTATGGTCTCATGTATTCTGGTGGGCGCATTTCGTGTTTTTCATGTCAATGCTCAATTATGTTCCGACCGGCAAGCACATGCATGTTTTTAGCTCGATATTTAATGTCTTTCTAACAAATGATAAAGCCGGTACTGCTTTGTCCTCGCCCAATCTTGAGGATGAGGAGTTGGAGACATTTGGCATCACTAAGGTTGAGGAACACTCATGGAAAGATTTGCTTGATGCCTACTCATGCACAGAGTGCGGTCGATGTCAGGATGTTTGTCCTGCGTATAAAACCGGCAAGCCGCTATCCCCAAAACAAGTAACTATGCAGCTGCGGGCGCATGCGGAAAAGAAAGCGCCGTTTCTGTATGATGGCAAAAGCGATGATTTTAAGGAAGATATCATCAGGGATGTTATGACTGAAGATGTTATTTGGTCGTGCACTACCTGTTATGCCTGCCAGAGAGCCTGCCCGCTTTTCATCAAGCAATTTACCAAACTGATTGATTACCGCCGCGCTTTGGTTTTAAACGAGGGAGCGATATCAAAACAGGGTGCGCTGGCATTGAAAAACCTCGAAAAATCAGGCGACCCATGGGGTCTTGGGCAATCGGCTCGCGCCGAATGGTATAAGGACCTCGATGTTAAACATATTTCGGATAAGCCCGATGCTGAGTGGTTGTTCTGGGTTGGCTGCGCAGGCGCGCTGGATGACCGCAATATCAAAGTGAGCCGCGATACTGTCAAGCTTATGAATGCCGCAGGAGTCGATTTCGCTATTCTCGGAACCGATGAAACCTGCACCGGCGATGCCGCCCGTCGTCTCGGCGATGAGTACACTTTCCAAACAATGGCGCAGGCAAATATCGAGATATTAAATGAAGCCGGAGTAAAAAAGATTTTCACTAACTGCCCGCATTGTTTCAATACGCTTAAGAATGAATATCCCGATTTTAACGGCAACTATGAAGTTGTCCACACACATCAATTGTTGGAGAAGCTTATTAAATCCGGCAAACTTAAAATAGATACTGGAAAAATTAAACGGGAAAAACTTCCAAATGGCGGCTCTATTACAATCCATGATTCCTGCTATCTTGGCCGTCACAATAATATATATCAGCCGGCGCGCACATTAGTTGACCTTGTGGGCGGTCGAGTTGAGATGAAGCGTTCCCGCGATAATTCATTCTGCTGCGGCGCAGGCGGCGGCGGCATGTGGCTTGAGGAAAACATCGGCACACGCATCAATGTCGAACGTACCGAGCAATGTCTGGAGACCGGCGCCAAAACCATAGGCGTGGCTTGCCCGTTCTGCATGACAATGCTTGAGGATGGCTTGAAAACAAAAGATGAAATCGAAACGCATTCGGTATTGGAGATTACCGAGATATTAGCCGCGGGAGTGTAAAGAATACAAAGAATTTAATTATGAGAAAGATTACAGGAGTTATAAATTTAACCGGGGCGATTGTAATGATTATCACTGCAATAATCTGGGTTATTGTTATTCTAAAACCACTGCCATACTCAAACGGTTATTCAATAGACTGGATACTTAGACCATATCAGCTTTATCTCGATTTCGGATTGGTAATAATTATAGCTTTATCTATCATTTACTTTACAATATCAACTTACTTGAAATTTGACAGAATTAGTGAGAATGATGAGTTGAGTCTTAAAAAAGAAAACAGAATTTTAAAAATGAAGATTGACCAGGCAAGGCTAAAAAAGGAACTCGGAAAGCAAATTGAATCTGATTATGATGAAACACGGCAACTTTAATCCGATGCAGATTCAGCTGTTAAATATTTCAGAAAATATTTGACAATAGGAAAATAGTGAGTTGATAAATGAAAAATCTTTGCGAGTGGTGCCTTGGCAATGAGCTTATGAAAGAGTACCATAACACCGAATGGGGTACGCCGGTTCATGATGATAGTAAGCTATTCGAGTTTCTTGTTTTAGATGCATTTCAGGCTGGTTTGAGTTGGCTGACAATTCTTAAGAAAAGAGAAAATTTCAGAAAAGCTTTTGATAACTTTGATTATAATAAAATAGCTAAATATGATGAGAAGAAATACGATAAACTTATGAATGATGCCGGTATTATTCGCAACAAACTTAAAATCAAAGCTGCTATTACTAATGCTATGATGTTTATCGATATCCAAAAAGAGTTCGGCAGTTTTGATAAATATATCTGGCAGTTTGTTGATAGTAAAACCATTCATAATAGATGGAAGACCATGAAGGAAATACCGGCGAAAACGGCCGTATCCGATTTGATGAGTGGGGATTTAAAAAAACGGGGCTTTAAATTTGTCGGTTCGACTATATGTTACGCTTTCATGCAGGCAGCCGGACTGGTTAATGACCATGTGGTGGGTTGTTATCGTTATAAAGAAGTCAAGAAGCTTAAGTAGAAATATATTATCCCGGATTTTGCAGTTCATCTGTTTGGCGTTCAGCCTTAGGTGAACCCGTCTGCTATTAACGCTTGCGCACACGACGTTTCCCGACAGCTTGGGGCAAGGGCATATACCAGCCACATAAATTTACTGTGTAAAGTATATTTTATATATACCGAATAAATTCTTAACATATAAATTATAGATAATTTAAGATGTCATAATATCTTAAGAAAATTTATCTTGACATCATTAATATTTGATGATAAGCTTTTTCTATAAAGGCAGTTGGCATGTTACTTATAACTATTTTTAGGAGGGATTGAAAATGTACGAAGAACCGGGAGCAGGATTTTATTTACTGTGGTTTTTTATTGCCGCGGCAAGCTATGCTTATCTTGCGGTGTGTCTTCAATTTATAGCCCGCAAAACAGATACGAAAGACGGCTGGATGGCTTGGATTCCGATTTTAAATTGCTATCTTCTATGTGTAATCGCCGGCAAACCGGGATGGTGGTTGATTTTACTGTTTATTCCAATAATTAATATCATCATCTCAATAATAATCTGGATGGCGATTGCCGAAAGACGCGGCAAACCTAACTGGATTGGCATATTGATGATTATACCTTTTGTTAATATTATTATTCCGGGCGTTCTCGCCTTTTCCGAATAAAAAACAATAAAAGGTTTAAAGCAAATACGCTGTCTTTGATGATGCTAATAAGCTTTTAGCTAATATTCTATAGGTCAAAACTCATGTGGTCTTGACGAACGCTGTCGGAATATCTATAACCTCAAGGGTTTTGACCTGCTATTCTGTTATACGCTTAACAAAGACATAATAAGATGTTGGCGCACGGGGACGTACACCAACAACAAAATGCTCCCGTGCTGTCTAAGCATATTTTATGACTTCTCATAACATCTGGATGTCTAAGTAGTGGTACTGTATATATAATATCTGCGCCGGTTAATCTTCCATTAAAATTTGCATCACCGGGCTTATATCTGCAGCTTACATTTACACAGTCCCTTCCCTTGCCTATTATTGACCAAAATTTCCCTTGCAAAATGACTATGCCTCAATTAATTATTAAACCTATGACATTGAATAAATTCAACAACAGTCGATAAACATCACTAAGGCGCAAATTATGGGAGTTGAAATTCCAATGGAGTTAAATATCGATTCTGAAAAAGCTAAGAAACATCTTATCGAATTTATAAATGCTGAACTCGATAAGGCCGGATTTTCAAAGCTTGTTCTGGGAATATCAGGAGGAATAGATTCTGCGGTTGTCGCTTATCTATCGGTTGAATCGATTGGTGCCGATAATGTTACCGGCGTTATCCTGCCCTATGCGGCATCCGATCCGGATAATATTAAAGATGCCGAGGCTATCATCAAGACACTTGGTATAAACCGCCGTTATGTGGATATTACTCCAATGGTTGACGCTTATTTCGATAAGTTTCCTACTGATGATAATAACCGCCGCGGCAACAAGATGGCCAGAGAACGAATGAGCGTGCTGTTCGATATTTCAGCCGAACTTGAGGCGCTGGTGATAGGCACCTCGAATAAATCTGAAATCATGGTCGGCTATGGCACCCTATATGGTGATCTTGCCTGCGCTTTTAATCCGCTTGGCAATTTTTATAAGACCCAGATTCGTCAGCTTGCCGGCTGTCTTGGCATAGCTGAAAATATTATCAATAAACCGCCATCAGCGGATCTCTGGCAGGGACAGACCGATGAGGGCGAACTCGGCATCACCTATGAAAAACTCGATAGATTTCTGTATTATTATATTGATAAAAACTACAGCGAGCAGCAGCTTCTACAGCAAGATTTCACTGCTAATGTGATTAATCTGATTAAAACAAAGATTACCCGGAATGAATTTAAAAGACGGCTCCCGAAAATTGCGCCCTTTACCGGCTGATTTATCGGATAATTTAGGCATTATCTATTAATATGACTCGAACAACTGAAAATGCTGGCAAACTTTATGTAGTCTCCACTCCCATAGGCAGTTTAGATGATATGACTTTCAGAGCGGTTAATGTACTGAAATCCGCAGATATTATTGCCTCGGAGGATACCCGTCATACATCGATTCTGCTTAAACACTACGATATAAAAACAAAGCAGATGTCATATCACGATTACAACAAAGAGAAGCAGACGCCTCGAATTCTGTCTTTATTGCTTGAGGGGCAAAATGCGGCTGTTGTTTCGGATGCCGGCACACCGGGGATTTCAGATCCCGGATTTTATCTAATACGCGAGTGTATTAGAAATGATATAGGTATTATTCCAATCCCGGGAGCATCCTCTGTGATGGCGGCTATTGTTATTTCAGGTTTACCAACTGACAGGTTTTGCTTTGAGGGGTTTCTTCCAAAAACGAAGGGCAAATTAACAAACAGGTTGGATGAACTGAAAAATGACAAACGCACCCTTATATTTTTTGAATCTCCCTATAGAATAACCAAGACATTGACAGTAATGATAGAGGTGTTTGGAGACCGCAATGCTTTTGTGGGACGAGAACTAACTAAAAAATTTGAGCAGGCTTACCGTCATAATTTATCGGAGCTTTTAGATATATTCGAACAAAAAACTCCCAAAGGCGAATTTGTTTTAGTGGTTGCCGGCAACAGGGATAATATTGGCTGATAAACTAAAAAATCGAATCATCATCAATGATATAATAATCTTGATTTATAGCGCTGTCCAACTGCTTTTGGTTATTATCTTTGGTAATCTTCTAAAAAGCTATCTGCTTGTATTTTATGCGGGAACAGCTTTTATGACTTGTATCATGATTATATTTCCTCGCCCCGAAAAACCTTCATTGGTTCATTTCATTAAAACCGTATATCCATTGCCATTAATATATTTATATTATCGCATTGTTGGTTTTCAAACACAGATATCAAATTTTAATTATCATGATGTTTTCATATTGGGTATAGAGAAAAAACTATTGGGCGTCTATCCTGCATTCGCATTGCAGAGAATAATGGAGGTCTGGCTAAATGAGTTAAGCTACTTTTTGTATTGTCTGGGAATTATTCTTCCTATTTGGGCAATTATAAAATTATATAATGAAAACAATCTTAAATATTTCGAGAATTTCATCTTAGCTATTGAAATCGGTTGTTTGTCATGTTTGGCAATAGCCACAGTTTATCCGGTGGCTGGTCCGGCGGAGGCTTTGATTGATTATTTTTATTTAAATATTTACGGTTCGTGGTTTTCGATTGTTATACCATTTTTTATACAGTTTATTTCACCCTCTTTGAGCAGTTTTCCGGCAGTTTATTTTTGTCTGATTGTAATTTCCTCATATTACCTGTGGGATTTTGGTAAGGCCTATATAGCCATATCATTTGCGTTGTTGACAGGTGTTTTCTGGGGAGGCATATATCTTCGCTATCATTATCTTGCTGATGGCATAGTTGGCTTGATTATCGCCTTTATGGCAACATCAATCGCCGGAATAATCTATTATACCAAGCATGGGGAATATAACCCATCAAAAGATATGAGTGAATAATATTTAGGCTTAATGCTATCCCGATTATGGTAAAAATCGATTGGCAAATAGCAGTTGTGATATATACAGGGGGAATTAGTATTAATCTACAACGATATTGCCGTCGATTATCTCGTGTGATTCCATAGATTCAATCTGATGTTCGGAAAGGTCTCGAAGAACCAGTATGGAAACACGTCTGTTGCGGGCATCTAATGGGTTATCGGGGAATTTTAAACGATTGGCGGCATAACCCATAACACCCTCAATCTGTTTGTCTTTTAAGCCATTTGCAGTCATAAACTTGCGTGCAGCGTTAGCCCGGTCTGCCGACAACTCCCAATTTGAATAGATTCGTCCGTAAGCAAACTGACGGGCATCCGTATGTCCCTCAATTATTACTTTATTATTTAATTTCCCAAGCTCTTTGGCAATAGGAATTATAACTTCTTTACCGGTTGCCGAAAGTTCGGATTCTCCCAACCTGAAAAAGAAAGATGAATCATTGGTAGGGCTTAATGATTCGATAAGTTCAATTCTCAAACCCTCTTCTGTCAAATCAATTTCAATATGATCTTGAAATGCCTCGAAGTTTGGCATTCCGGAAAGCGCATCGGTTATTTTTTCGCCGGCTTGACGAAGGACTTCTTTGGCTCGTTCCTCGGTTATAGCTCTTGTATTTAGTTTTGCAGAGTTTGAATTTTTAAGAATCGATTCTCCCCCCTTTAATATTGATTGGCTTCCTTTTCCTTTTAAGCCTTTTCCAAATCCGATGGGGTCGTTAAAATATTGGGCAACATTGTCTTTAATAATTTGGTCTTGGCTAACCAGCCACATGACTAAAAAAAAAGCCATCATTGAAGTTATAAAGTCGGCATAGGCAACTTTCCAGGCGCCGCCGTGATGGCCGCCGTGCCCGCCCTTTTTGTTGATGATTATTATTGGCCGTTCTTTTTCAGACTCTTCAACCATTAGCATATATCCCTAATTATCTTAGCCTTTATCCCGAGTCGCCTTACAGGCTTCTTCAAGCTCGATGAATCCGGGGCGAATATCCGCGCCTATCGAACGTCTGGCGAATTCAACTGCAATAGATGGCGCCATGCCTTTATGGAAGCCGAGAAGGGCTTGCTTAACAAGAGTAAAACTTTGCGACTTTTCGGAATTTAAGATTTCTATATTTGAAGCTAACGGCGCAACAAAACCATAGGAAAGCAGAATACCAAGAAAAGTTCCCACCAGGGCGGCGCCTACTTTATGGCCGATTACTTCAGGCGGACCGCCAATTGCGCCCATAGTAAGTACTATACCCATTACAGCGGCAACAATACCAAAACCAGGGAGCGCATCGCCCATCTTATTAATAGAGGCCGGAGATTTGCCTTCATCCTCATGCATTTTATCGAGATCATTATCAATTAGCGCTTCTAAATCGTGAGCTGGAACACCGCCCGATAGAATAAGTCTCATCGTATCAACAAAAAAGTTTAACAGGTGATGATTGGCTAAAAAATCCGGATAATTGGTTAATATCTTACTTTCCTGGGGGTTTTCTATATGCGTTTCCATCGCTACCAAGCCATCTTTACGCGCTCCCTGAAATACTTCATAAAGCATAACTAAGAGATTAACATAATATTCTTTTGAAGGGGGAGGTTTTAATACTCCTATTATATCGCTCATCATTAGCTTAATAATCTTTATCGGGCTGGCAACGATAAGAGAACCAAGCGCACAGCCGCCGATAATCAAAAACTCGGCCGGCTGGAACAGCACCATAAGTTGGCCGCCCTCCCAAACAAAACCGCCAAGCACTCCGACTAATACAATAATAAAACCAACAATAGCAATCATAATTATACCTTTACATTAAGCAATAGTTGATATAATAATTCCTACAGTTATTAGTCGTCAAATTTTAGTAAAAATAAAGTATATTTTACCTAAGTTGGCTGGTTTTTCAAAGTGAATCTATATTAAACGCTAAAATATTGAGTAAAAACAAAAGTAGCAGTTATTTATTAATGAATCAGATCACAATGAAATGCTAATTAACACATCATTCTCTGATCAAAATATATCTTATGAATTGCAATTTGTTGAAGACGAGTAATATGGCATATCAGCCCACTTTTTTATATAAAAACTCAAACCCCCCGATACCGAAATACAGCACGCTTGAGACCACAATACCCGATATGCAGACACCTGCCAGCACCGCCAGCAGAGATTTTTTCTTATCGAGGCCAAAAAGCCAGGCGGCAACTGTGCCGGTATAGGCGCCGGTTACCGGCAAAGGTATGGCTACGAATATAGTAATTCCCCAGAAACCGTATTTCTCGATAAGATGAGATGTTTTTTTTCGCACTCGTCGGATGAATTTATCGAAAAGTTTTTCATAAAATGACCATTTTATTAAAAGTTTATGCAGGGTTTCGAGGAATATAAACATAATCGGCCCAACCAAGAAATTGGCGGCTACGCAAACAACGTACGCCAACCAGATTGGTTGACCGGACAGGTAAGCATAAGGGATACCGCCCCTGAGTTCTGCAATCGGTAAAAGCGACAGAATTATAGCATAAATGAGTGTCATCATCAGACTAAAATTTTTCCTTTTATAATAACAGCTTAGCGATAATACTATCCGGCTGAACATTTTGCAATATATTTTCGATGATGAAGTTTGATATATAAGCACATTTAAAGCATAACCCGGTTGTTGATAAGCGATTATTTGAGCATTTAACGGAATTGATAGCATAATAGTCGGGGCTGGAAAGACCCGACTATTAAGATGTTAGGTTTTTATCGAATACTTAAAAGCTTCGACTGCCACCAACGCTGGTGCACGAGGACTTACACCAGCCACATAAGCACTGGTGCACGAGGACGTACACCAGCCACATAATGTGTTGTCGGAAGTTGCTTCCGACAGCTCTGGCAGAAGAAGCACAGGTTAGAATTTGTGAATAATACGGATTCGCTAGATTCGTTATTTTGGAAAGATTTCAAAATTAAATTGACATTATATTTACAAAACGCTAACATAGCCTAAATAAAAACTGTTGTGCAGGGTGCCATCGCGAATGCTTATTCCTAAAATACAAGAACAAACAATCAGCGGGAGCAATTATTCTTGATTAAAGAACTGATATTTCTTTTTGTCGGCGGTTTGGGTATGTTCCTTTTTGGTATGCGGCTTATGTCGGATGGTTTAAAGGCGACTACCAGCGATAAAATCAAACGTATTCTCACGCTTCTGACAAAGAACCGTTTCTTAGCGGTTTTGCTTGGCACAGGTTTAACAGCGCTTATTCAGTCCTCCAGCGGGATGACAGTTATTACAATTGGGCTGGTCAATTCCGGTTTGCTAACGCTTAGCCAGGCAATTGGTGTAGTCATGGGCGCTAATATCGGGACCACATTAACTGCTTGGCTGGTATCGTTTATGGGCGTATTTAAGATAACCGATTATGCGCTTATAGCGGTTGGCATAGGCTTTTTTATGACTTTAGCTCCCCGGGGTAGTAGTTTTCGCGGTCGGGGGCAGGTGCTTATTGGTTTAGGATTATTATTCCTTGGGCTTGGTTTTATGAAAGACGCTTTTCATCCATTACGGGAAAGCCCGGCAATTATCAATGCTCTTCAGACTCTAAGCGTGCAACCGATTCTGGCGGTAATAGTTGGCGCAGCTGCCACAATCCTGCTTCAATCGTCCTCAGCAACAATTGCAATAGTACAGCTTCTGGCATTCCAGGGTTTAATTGATATCAATACAGCGATACCTTTGGTTCTGGGGGAAAATATAGGCACTACGATTACTGCTCAGATTGCCGCCTTTAATACAAATATAAACGCTCGACGAACTGCTATGGCACATACGCTTTTCAATTTAATAGGAACAGCTTATATATTACCATTAGTCTCTCTTGGCATATATCTAAAATTTATCAATTTACTAATACCAGGGCAAGTAACAACAACCAATATCATGATTTATATTGCTGTATCTCACAGTGCATTTAATATTATAAATACTATTATAATGCTCCCATTAGTGAAATATTTGGAAAAAGGAGCGATATTACTTACGCCAAAAGGCAGCAATAAGATTAATGGCATGCCGAAATATCTCGACCGGCGGGTTATGAAATCTCCCGCCACTGCTTTAGTTCAGGCAAGAAATGAGGTCCTTCGAATGGCGCAGATGTGCCGAGAGGCGATTGAACTGTCTTATACCTCATTTACAAATAAGGATGCCAAGCTTTTCAAGAAGCTTATTGAACTTGAAGATGCAATCGATAATCTTCAAGGGGAAATCACCCGTTTCTTGGTAGATCTTTCCCAGCAGCATCTTGAACCATTGCAGTCGGAGGAGTTGCCGGTGTGGATGCATTCGGTAAACGACCTCGAACGGATTGGTGACCATACGGAAAATCTGATGGAGTTGACAGAACGATCAATTAAACTGAAAACCTACCTTCCTCCGGAGGCAAAAAAAGAATTGCAAACCATGTTTAAGACCATAATTGAGATGAGCGATAATATTTTGCTGGCGATTGAAAACAATGACAGGGATAGAGCTTACGGGGCGTTGTCATGCGAGAACAGAATTAACCATTTGTTTATTGAGTTTCGTGATTCGCAGATTCGCAGGCTCAATTCGGGCGAATGCAAAGCTATTGATGGAATATTATTTATTGATGTTATCAATAATCTTGAAAAAATAGGCGACCATTATACCAACATTGCGCAGGCTGTATTAAAGGATTTTCAATACAGTTATGACGAGATAAAACTGCCGTCGCCAGCCAAACAACAGTAAGAATTTCACCTCGTTACAACTTATTAGTATCCAGTGGGTTACAAAGCCGAGAAAGCGAATTTTGTGCTTGAAAAATAGTTATAATTATTGTATAATGAATATCAACTGAGACTTAATCGGGGTATGCTGCTATGACAACATAGCAGCACGGTATTCAATTAGTTGTGGTCTCATTAAGGTTTTACATACCCCGGAACAGAGTTGGCTATTCAATGTAATTGGCCTTTAAATAAGTGCAAGTATCCTTAAAAACAGGAGAATCCAAATATGCCGTTAGGCTCTGAAAAAATACTGCCGGTTTTCATCGAAGAGGAGATGAAAAACTCATATATCGACTACTCAATGTCGGTAATCACTAACCGGGCGCTGCCGGATGTCCGGGATGGCCTGAAGCCATCCAACCGCCGCATCTTAGTTGCCATGAACGACCTTAATTTATCGTCCGGACGACCGCACCGTAAGTGCGCCAAAATCGCCGGTGATACCTCCGGTAATTATCATCCGCATGGCGAACAGGTCGTTTATCCTACGCTTGTCAGGATGGCGCAGGATTTCAATATGCGCTATATGCTGGTTGATGGGCAGGGCAATTTCGGCTCTATTGATGGCGATTCCCCTGCCGCAATGAGATATACCGAGGCAAGAATGACCTCAGTGTCGATGGAGATGCTTGAGGATATCAAGAAAGATACCGTCGATTTTATTCCCAACTATGACGACACTCGCAAGGAACCGAAAGTTCTGCCCGGAAAATTCCCCAACCTGATATGCAATGGAGCAACCGGCATCGCAGTTGGTATGGCTACGAATATTCCGCCTCATAACCTCAATGAAGCAATTGAGGCGCTTACATGTCTTATTGATAATCCGGAGACATCTATTGATGATTTGATGCAGTATATAAAAGGACCCGATTTGCCAACAGGCGGCATCATTTTCGGTCTTGATGACATGCGTAAGGGTTATCATACCGGTCATGGACGGTTTTATATAAGAGCTAAAGCCAACGCCGAGACCAGCAAGACGGGCAAAGAAAGTATAATTGTTTCGGAAATACCATATCAGGTTAATAAATCAAACCTATTGGAGAAGATTGCCGAATTAGTGCGCGATAAACGCATCACGGGAATCTCCGACCTTCGTGATGAATCCGACCGCGATGGCATGCGAATAGTGATTGAGCTTAAACGAGATGCCGTTACAGAAGTTGTCTTGAATCAGCTTTTTAAGATGACCCAGATGCAGACCTCCTTTGGCATGAATATGCTGGCATTGGTTGATGGCGTACCGCAGGTTTTAAATCTCAAAGATATGCTTCAGAAATTCATCGACCACCGTCATGAGGTAGTTATTCGCCGTACGCAATTTGAACTTGACGAAGCTGAAAAGCGCGCTCATATACTTGAAGGATACAAAATTGCCTTAGATAATATTGATGCCGTAATAGAGCTGATAAAGAAATCAAAATCTCCGGCTCATGCCAAAGAGGGCTTGATGAAAAAATTCAAGCTGTCGGAAATCCAATCTCAGGCTATACTGGAAATGCGTCTGCAAAGGCTAACCGGTCTTGAACGTCAGAAAATAGAAGATGAATATCGGTCTGTTATCAAACGAATTGCCGAGCTTAAAGGTATCCTCGAAAGCAAAGCTAAAAGAATGTATATTATTAAGACCGAACTTCAAGAGCTAAGAGAGAAGTATGGAGACGAACGCCGAACAGAAATCCTTGAACGGGACATTACAGAGGATTTCTCGATAGAGGATCTTATTGCCGAGGAAGATATGGTGGTAACCATATCACATGCCGGCTATATCAAACGGATTTCCATATCATCATACAGAAAGCAATCGCGCGGCACTCGCGGCAAGATTGGCATGGAAACAAAGGAAGAGGATTTTGTTGAGCATATGTTTGTAGCATCCACTCATCAGTATATACTTTTCTTCACCGAACACGGCAAATGCTATTGGCTGAAAGTGCATGAGGTGCCCCAAGGAGGCAGATTGGCTAAGGGCAAACCGATTGTTAATATGATTGGGATTCACAAGAAGGACAGCATTGCGGCTTTTGTGCCGGTGCGCAATTTCGATGATCCGGGTTGTATTGTGATGGCAAGCAAAAAGGGTCAGATTAAGAAGACTGAATTACACGCTTTTTCCAACCCGCGGCGGGATGGCATTATTGCTATGAATATTCCAAGTGATGATCAGGTAGTAGAGGTTGGATTCACCGATGGTTCCTGCGATATTATCCTGGCAACTCGTCAGGGACAGGCGATAAGATTCCCCGAAAGCAAAGTCCGTTCGATGGGCAGAACTGCTTATGGCGTACGCGGCATCAATTTGGCTAAGGAAGACTATGTAATAGGCATGGTTGTTGTGAAACGGGAAGGAACATTATTAACTGTTACCGAAAACGGTTGCGGCAAGCGTTCTAATATTGCTGACTACCGCGTAACCAACCGCGGCGGCAAAGGGATTATCAATATTAAGGCATCCAAGCGCAACGGTTTGGTAGTTGCCATAAAAGAAGTTGTAGGCGATGATGAATTATTATTGATTACGCTTAAGGGAATTATCAATCGCATTTCCGTAAGCCAGATAAGAAGCATAGGCCGCAATACTCAAGGTGTCCGCTTGATAGGGCTTGACCCGGGGGATAGGCTTATAGATGTTGCCCGTGTGGCTAATGGGAATGATAATGGGAATGATAATGGGAAAAATGACGAGAATAGCCAGTAAGGTAAAATATTTTGACTAACCTTAATTATTCATAAACTTAAGTATAAGATATTGCGATATGTAAATTAGTCATTGCGCGTCCGGCAGCTACCGGACGCGGTAATCTCAATGCTATAGCTGTCATAATGATAAAGCTATCGGGGGGCAATTTTTAGCTTGACAAATCTTATTATATCCATTTTATTTAACATACAGAAATTTCTGTTTTAATATTTAAGATCATGGGAGGATATTATTGAGCTAAGTAATTTTTGACACAAGGGTTTTGATTGTTGTAATCATATCATCAATTTCAGCCTGAGCAAGCAGTTTGCCGGCTGATAACTGAATTAGGAATATAGAAAGAGGGGATAGCATAAAATATTAATTAAGCGCTTTGAATCAAGGTAATGATTTTAAAAGTAAAACATTAACTTATTGAGGAGAGAAAATGTTTAATCTTAACAGGGGCATGTTTTTTACTATCTTAGTAATAGCAGCCGCGCTATTTATTTCAAGCATAAGTCTTGCACAATTTGTGAGCGCGAAAACCATCTCGCTTAATGATGCGCTAAGTGAAATCAATATTAGCATTGTAAACGACTCAACCTATGCTTGTCATGGTGAAGGAAATGCTATGTTTGATGCATCAACACAGAACATTCCAGGGGCAAATTTTACTTTAGGAGAGTATGATAGCTATGAGATATCTGCTGGAGGCGATACTACGGGATATAATCCGGCAGTTCCAACACTATGTTTTAATGTCTGTGTACCGACAACATTTATTGATCAGATAAACGCAGGCATTCCTCTTTTGGATAGAATCAGATTAAATTCAACACTTGTTCCGCTTGAAAATCCTACAGGTAAACTTGTAAGACCCTCGCAGGACTTCAAAGGATGGGCTTCAAAAGATTCTACTGGAGTTAACTACGCCCCTCAAATGATAGAATACGGCCCTGCTCGGCTAGCTGATCCGGCACATTATCAGCAACTAAACAATTTTCCTGAGATGAGCGCCAGTGTCGTTCATATTTCCGTGCTGCGAAATATTGGCATTATTGGTTTCGAAATACCACTGGCGCAGTATAATGGAGCAGAGTGGTTCAAACTAAGCAACGCAAGCCTGGATATTCCAATATATGATATACAGCATGTTCCCCCAATTGATAAAAAGAATTTGTATCATGGAAACCACAATGGCTATAACACCCAAGACACATGCTATATAACTTGGATGTCGGAGCGGTTTCCATTCTTTGAAGAAGATATAAGGCACCTTTTTATAAATTCAGGGGACTATAACCGTTACAAACAACCAATACAATTGGACATACCTCCAAATTTGGACAATTTATATCAATCTTTGTGGATAATACCTGATACAACCTATCAGCTTTATGCAAATGAACTTCACGAATTCTTGATAAAAATTGGTATCCCTAACATGATTTTAACTATGGATGAATTGCAGAATACTGCACCGGAATGGAGCAGACTGCAGGATAAACTCAAAAGCCTTATATTTTCCATGCACTGGAATAGCGGTTTGGTAGATGTAACGATTGTGGACGGAAGACTATGGGATGAAAGTCCAATTTATCAACATCTATTTAATGGTAATACTAATCAAAATCCTGTACCCCCCCCTGATAATGTAAGAGATATCATATTGGCCAACTCGGTCTATTATGGCGACGTAACTCTCCCTATCGCTTTATGGGATTCTGACGGCGATGGAAACTATGGGGAATCTACGCATGATAGTTGGGATATTGGAGCAGAAGTACAAGTCGGAAATGTGCCAGCAAGAACTCCATACGAATTTGATATATATATTGATAATTTAAAAGACTATCTTCTCAATGGACCAGGAGTATCTGAATTTAGAGCAAGAGTTTTTTGCCACGACCAAATGACAGATTATTATGATCAAGAAAATATGGTGTTTGATTTCCTTCCGCGACACAAATTCGCAGATATTGATACAATAAGCGGAGTGGAACCGGATGGAAATGCTAACCCTACTAATGGACCTACTGCTTCAAATGAAATGGATCACATGTCGTTTTGGTCAGATATAACCTTTTGGACGAACTTATCGCATGGAAATTATGATAGTTGGACTGCTTGTACTGACGATTATAATCATGAGGACAGGTCAATGGTATGTTCTAATATTGGAGACTACAATTGGTGGGAGGATAATTGGCCTGGAACAGGCCCTGGTACCATAACTGACCTTGCTAATACTAATTACTATTCATTGCTATATACCATAAGCTGTGGCGGCGCAATTTATGATTTGGAATGGCAAGCCATGTGCTCAAGGCTGTTATTCCAACAAAACGGCGGAACCATCGCAAATGTTGGTATGAGCAGATATGGTTGGTGCCTTAGTAGTTATGTTCAATGTCGAATCTTCTGGAATGAGCTTTTCAATGTAAACGGCGGCTTTCTGGGATGCAGGGCTATGAACAATAGTAAGCTTACTCCAGGATATCATTCGGATGATTATAATGAAAACTGGATGGGTTATGCAGGTCTCCGTATTTGGACTGATATACCGGAACAGTTTGCTATTGATTGTCCTACATCAATGAATGGAGACACACTTTGGTTTGACGATGTGATAATCACCGCTGCTGGTCATGCGCCGCCATCTGATGTAATAGTCTGTGTGTGGAAGGGATCAGGTGAAGAATTTCAGTGGAAGTACGGAGTTACAACACCGGATGGTCATATAGTTGATTTGCATGAAAACGAATTTTTCTTTGTTCCAGTGTATCCAAATCCAGCCCCACAAACATACCCGGTTTCTATATGGGTATCCGCAGTTCATTCCGCAGATCACAATTTCCTGCCGCTTCAGCACACTTTTACTCATGAGATTCAACCACTGCCCAATCCGAAAGCTGCAGTTGATCCTAATTTGCCTGAAAGGTATGCACTACATCCATCTTACCCAAATCCTTTTAATAATACGGCTATAATTAAGTTTGATCTGCCTGAAGGATGCCGCGTTTCAATTGTTGTTTTCAACATTGTCGGTCAAAAAGTGAAAACTCTAGTGGATGATGATATGATCGCCGGTTATCATCAGGTTTCATTAGATGCCAGCCGGATGTCATCAGGAGCTTATTTCTACAAAATTAAAGCAGAAAAGTTTACAGACATTAAAAAAATGGTTCTGCTAAAATAAGAGAGGATATCATGAAAATAAAAATAATAAGCTTAGCTATTTGCCTGCTTCTTCCCGGAGTATTGCTTGGAAGTGATTTTATGATAGCAGATCTATGCCCAGATGATTCCCCTGCCGGAGTTCATGCATTTAACATCATTAGCGATCTTTGTACGGAAAGCTGTTCATTAAGTATCGAATATACTACAACACTCGTTGATCAACAAATACCAAGCATGGTTATAATTTTTGGCGGCGTACCTAGTTATGGGCAGGGTACTTTATATGAAACCAATGATCCCGAGCTTTTAGCGCTTAGAGAATTATGCACATCACCAGGACATACTATTGGGATCATAGGTGCAGGTAATCTCGCTCTATTACCATTTGCAGATTATGTTGGGTGCGATTGGCCAACATGGATTACGTATCCTGGTGAAGAGTTGTTTTCTCTTGATGAAGGCACTATGTTTTTTGGCTGCATTTTTGACTATCCAGAGGATTCTTTTTTTACTTTTTGCCTTTACCCTACTGGATCTACAGCATGGACTGAGTTAAAAATCCGGCCAAATAATGATATAGGTAATGATAATCGTGCAGTGTTTTCAAGTATGGCAGGTAATTCATTCTTCACAGCAGAATTGGATCCGAGCATGATTCGTAATACTCCAAACTATCAAAATGAAACCGACTTCTATAGACGCCTATTGGAAAGCTTTTTCGAAGTACTTCCCGATTCTGTTTCAGTTGATGAAAATGAAACTCTCCCAATCTCATTCAACCTCAACCAGAATTACCCCAACCCGTTTAATGCATCTACCACAATTAAGTACGCCTTGCCTGAGGATTCCTACGTATCACTTAAGGTATATAATATTCTCGGTGAATTAGCGGCAACGCTGGTCAATGGAAATGTACGTGCCGGATATCACAGCGTAACATTTAAT
>JAGGSN010000099.1 GCA_021159005.1 Candidatus Zixiibacteriota bacterium
ACCTGTACTGCAGGCAGGTGTACTACAGGCAGAAATGAGATTCTGAAGCTTCGACAGACGAAAAATAAGTGCGGAGGCTTTGCCTTCCGCTTTTCTTTTTTTCCGAAACGTTTATAATGTCATCATCAAAAAACATCGTATATGCGAGACACACAATCTGAAATCATTATCGCAGTCCTCATCGGGCTGGCTCTCGGATTGATGATGATGGCTACCTCCGATTCGACAATAATCAGCACGCTTGACGTGTACGATGTCGATAATAGCGGCGATTTTAGCGCAGATGAGATTATTCAGGCAGAAAATGACTACAAGAGCAGCAGGCTCACAGAGAGCGACTATCAAACGATTATGATGCTCGCTGTGACCTCAACGCTGACCGACGAAGGTGTTGTGCTCCCACCGCCTGAAGAGATCGAGACATCGGAGCCGATCATTGTGAAACCGGTCCCGATTCCAACTCCATCCATGCTTCCAGAAGAACCAGCGACCGGTGGCGGAACATTTGTAGTGGCGATAGGACTACTCATTGGAGCAGGCATTTCGTTCGCGGCGGTACTCTGGAGACAGTCGAAAAATTAGCGAGATACATCCATCCGGTTTCCTATCGAGGTATGTATCTTTATTCTCTGTTTTCGCCTAATCTCTTTTGACATCTTCCGGACAGATCGATAATCGAACCCCGCTGCTTCAACAACGTCCTGTTCACTCGACTCACCAGGGAAGAATTTCTTGCGTCGCTGGTACAGGGTGGGATACCCATGCGCAGTCGGTAGTACGCCTTCAGTATGTATGATTCTCCGGTAAAAATCAACCACTGTTTCACGAGTCCATGGAAGTCGTTTGATCTCCCCGTACGGCAATTCCGGATCGATGACCATGGAAGTGAGCCCAGCAGCATCAATCACCTCTTCCCACGTTTTTACACCGAACCTTCGGGTGAAGGTTCCACGATTCGGATCTCCTGGCTTCAGATGGGTCGTCCTGGGAGCATACCCAAGTTCATCCGTGAGTTTCCACAGGAAGTCTATCAGCTCTTCCCGCGTGTATCGATGACCCGAACTCGCCATTGTTTCAATCGATGATTCTCGTTGCGATCTTCTGTGCCACGTTCTCGATGCATGATGCATGAGCCGACGTTCCGTGTTCCGCGCCAAAAATCTCTTCACACATGTCCGCAGCCGTGCCTCTGCACCACTCTGTGTGTGCTACCATATCGATGCGTTCTTCACGAGTCATGTCTGGATGTTCACGTGCATGACTGATCACGTCTATCGGCACGTTGATAGTCATGCCTTCGATGTCAATCGGTACGCCGACCCCACCGCAAAACTCTGCGAGAGTATCCCACGCAGCTTTCATCGCGAGCCAGCACTGGTCGTGTCCGCCGTCGCTTAGTTCCTTGAGGCTCTCAAGTTCCTTCGGTGTTGGTGTCGGGAGGGTTATATTCTTGTTTTCTGGCATTGAAATCACCTGTAGGTTATGGTCCCACCATGTACTCTATCTGGATGCCTTATATCAGTCACCTTAAGATCAACTTCCATCGCATTTTCCCCTCCATGTATTGTGAGTATGGCAGATGGATCTCTGGCATAGAACTTAATACACTGCTTATCAACATCATATTCAACCTTATCAGGGTTAAATATGCCGAGGGTCGTTCCAGTTGGCGGGGTTTTCGATACAACCATTATATACTTGGTCGCTAGCGCACTGTCTGTTGGTGTCAGGATGATTTGCGCATCACCCATTCCCATTACGTACGTTTTACCACCCAGTAGTCCTGGCGTGGCTTTTACATCTCTGCCGATCTGGCGTGCAAAGTATGTAAGTGCATTGAGCATACCCTGCACGGAATACGGATCGAACGCTTTCATTGCGCTCGGATCGTCTGCCGGGATAATTAATTCTTTTGTCATTACATCACCTCAT
>JAGGSN010000100.1 GCA_021159005.1 Candidatus Zixiibacteriota bacterium
TTCCCGGATTCCCCCGCCGCGGCGGGGGAATGACGCAAATGGGTAATCATCAAATTAAAATCAATTACTGAAATCTTATCTATAAATATTTAACAAAATAAAAGATGAAGTGCCGATGTTTATCGGAGTCGCCCAACATCACGCTGCTTTATGGGTTATGAAATAAGCAAGTTTCGATTGTTGGGTATTATTTTAAGAACTCTATAAAAAAGGCCGGACAGCAGTGAAATATTATGATAATTTCACGGAAAAGTGAAAAAGAGGGCGTATCCGTCAATGGCGGATGCCCCTACGCGCTGATATATATCAAAGCTAAAATGTCAGGTTTCTCCCTTTGGTCTGAACCCGACCTGCGAATAATTTACTGTGACAAGAGTTGATAAAGTCACAACCTCAAAGGGAGAAACCCGATACCTTAACTATCGAGGCTTGATAGCTGCTTGATGAAATATTAGTAATTTGCTCCAAACGAGAAATAATAATCCGGTTTATGAGCGATATTATACAAATCCGTAGCCCAGGCAACATCCCACCTTAGAACAAAAATACCAAGGTTTGCCTGTGCCGCGAAACCGACACCGCTTTTGGGAGTGCCAAATTTGGGGAAGCCTTTAGCTGTATCCCATAAGTAAAAATCATCCATTGTATCAAAAGCGGCGCCAATATCCCAGAACAGCGAGCCTTTAACCTGCGTCAAAACCATCCCCAAAGGCCAGCGCATTTTAAAATAATCGATAAATGGGTATCTGAGTTCAAGGTTCATTAAAACATATTTTTCACCGGAATATTCAAAATAATTATAACCCCTTAAAGGAACCACCATCTTGTTTATATAAATATCTTCCACATCATATATATTGTTTGTTGAAACGGAAGGATCAATCCAGTATGACGTGCCGCCAAGATAATATTTGCGGGCGTTTTCGCCAAACGATGCGCCGCCCGCTAACCGGAAAGCAAAATTATACTCATCTGCAAAATGAAAATACTTGCGGTAATCAACTTCCAGCGAGGTGAAGGAAAATCCCGATGATACGGCTTTTACCGAATGCTCCAAGGAAACTTTGTATCGTTGACCATAGACAGGACCAACTATGCCCCAAATAACGCCATCGGATACATACGATAAATTTCCCAACAGCAGATTAGAAGTTTTTGAGGGTAGATATGAAGCATCATCAAGATATTCACGATAGATAGTTATCTGGGAAAGGCTGCAATCAAGACGACTGAAACGTGTAAATGGGTAGCTCATCAAACCCCAGGCTCCGTAAATCCTATCTGAAAAATAGAGCCATCTATAATCGTCCCAGTAAATATTTTTATAATGAAATACACCTGCTCCGTAATCTATTCGATTGCCTAAGAATCTATAAGCAATTTGAATATTAGATTGGTCAATCGAATTAATCACATCGGTTATTATATAAAAATGATGGTTGCCAAGCATATCGGAGATTGAAATGTATGATTGTCCTCGAAGCCCGTAAAAATTATCATAGCTGAATCCGCCGGCTACCATCTCAGGCGAAAACTTAAGGGAATATTTATTTTTCTTAAATGTCCCATCTGCTGCCAGATATTCAAGTGAATCCGCTTTAATATCCTCTGCATGTAAATCGCTTTCAGATGTATCCTCGCTTGCAATTAAATCTGCGTCATCCTGTGTTTTTTCATAGCCAGCCCTAAAAATATACCTCGAATAATCTATATTTGGCTGTTCATCCCGAACGACAGCAGTATCCTCGGCAGATGCTAATAAAGGCTCCTTATCCGGGTATAGTCTGCCCGTTTCTCTGAATGAGGTTGGGGGAAGTTCATTATCCTCAGAAGCGGGTTTGATATCTTTGATAACTACAATATCATAGCCATAGCCATTAAAAACGCTGACTGCCATTTTATCTCCCTCCGGAGACCATGAGGGAGAAAATACGCCGGTTAAAATATCTGTAATCGGAAAATCCTCGTCTTTGGTGAAATCGTGAATATATATATTGGCTATGCCATTGCGGTAAGATACATAAGCAAGCATATCGCCATCGGGTGAATAATCAGGTTGAAAGCTCTTGGTGTCATCATTGGTTAAAGATTCGATGTTATTAGAATCTAAATCGTAAATAAAAATATTATAATTGCCGTAAACAAATGACGTATCTGATGTATCTATAGAATTATCCACCGGTCGGTCGGAGGCAAAGGCGATTTTACTGCCATCAGGCGAAAAATCGGCATCCGTCTCATCGTATTTATTATAAGTTAAGCGAACAAATCTATCCGCCTCGATATCATACATATAAAGATCAGAAAAACCGTTTTGAATGCCTGTTACAACAATCTTATCATCTTGGGGAGACCAGTCGGGATCTCTTAAGCCTCCGAGATGAGGTTTATATTTCAAGTATATATCCTTACTTTCAACATCAAGGAAGAATAAGGCATCCTCACCATGTGATTTGGCAATGAAAACTACCTTTGAACCATCAGGCGACCACGATATCCCAGAAAAATATGAATGCAGCGATTCCAGATCGCCGGATTTTTCCGCTGCTACGATTTTATCGATAACCTGTCCGTCAATAGCTGAAATCACGAAAATATCATTGAAGCGGTCCGAATACCCATCACGAGGGCTGGCTCTATCGGAGGTAATAACCATACGGTCTTTTTTGGGCGACCATTGCGGGTTTGAATTGAATACGGAACCATCTTCCCGATGATCTGTAAGGGCTTTGCCTATTTCGTCATAAGTGCTTCTCTTCGATAGTTCCGGCCAGTAAACCCGCCGCAGTTCTATCTGCCAATCTTTAGAGAGCTTTTCAATTTTAGTTCCGATAGAGGCATTCACCGCTTTTTCAATTGTGAATAGAGCTTTGCCTTTCTTGAAAAGCTCCGGGATTTTTTGCTCGCCATAAGTATCTGCAATATAGGCTATCAGCGCATGTCCGGCTTTGTAATTTAGCAAACCGTTTAACTGGCTAATTGGCGGCAGATACCCTTCAATAACGGCATCCCGCATATACATATCTTCCTCATAGGTCCAACCGAGATGCGAGGAATACTCGGCATATCCCTCCGCCAGCCATAACGGCATCCTAAAAAAAGCCCGGGATGATAGAATAGACCCTATAGCGTTTTCATACAACAGGTTAAATGTAACCGCGTGAGTTAGCTCATGATGAAGCACATGCCGAAAATTCTCATAAGAACCATCAAAAGGAACAACAATTCTGTTTTTAAATATTTCAGTAAAACCGCCAACACCTTCAGGCAAAAGTTCCGATGTTACATTAGTTTGCTGAAAATCATTAGGTGATGAATAAATAATTACCGGCACGCGGGCAGTTAGCTCATGGTCTAATTCATCTTTTATGATAGCATAAGCGTTTTCAAGCGCTCCGGCGGCAAAAGTCGCTATTGAGTCCTGATTTTCATTCATATATATGTCGAAATTATGAGTCTGGATATAACACCAATCATAGTTTTGGTAATGGACTTTATTTTGTCCGAAATACACCTCTTGCCCCATAGCGGATACGGCTAATATTATAATCAGCAAGATTATCTTCTTCATGATATTATTTCCCTTCGCTTAGATTTATTTTGATTTACCGCGTTTTTTAAAGGTGGTAATGTTTAAATACTTTGCATAATTTTTATGTTGTGTCAGTTCGTAGTCCGCCTAAGGCGGATGAACTGACACATTTTGCTCGACAAGAATATCGGCAGGTTACGTTTCATTACAGCCTGCCTGAACAGATGATAATATGCACCGCGCGTAGGGGCGTATTGCAATACGCCTCTATACGTTGCGTTCATAGAAAAACTTATTGTATTCAAAGGAATTCCAATTAATAATTATTTATCAACAAAATGCTAGAATAATAATTCTGCATTACCTTCTATTTTTACGCTTTCAGACGCTGTATATCGGCGCCGAGCTTCTGAAGTTTTGCTTCAATATGCTCGTATCCTCTATCGATATGATAGACCCTAAGTATCTCAGACTTTCCGGATGCCGCCAGTGCCGCTACCACAAGGCCTGCGCCCGCTCTGATATCAGAGGCCATAACAGAGGCGCCATTAAGGCGGTTTACACCGGTTATTACAGCCTCCTGCCCGGCTATTTTTATGTCGGCACCGAGACGGATTAACTCCATTACATGGGTAAAACGGTCTGTAAATACTGTTTCAATGATATGCGATATGCCTTTGGATATACAGCATAAAGACATCATCGAGGCTTGAAGGTCAGTTGGAAAGCCGGGATAGGGGAAAGTGGTTAAGTCGATAGACTCAAGCCTTCCGCCGCTGGAAACTTTCAAGCCGTTCTTTTGCGGTTTGAATTTCATGCCTGCCTTTTCGAGCTTGGCTATGACAACACTCAGGTAATCATCACAGCGAGGCTTAATCACGATTTCACCTCCGGTAATGCCGGCGGCGGCTATCATAGTGCCAGCCTCAAGCCGGTCTGGCATTACGCTATATTCAACAGGCTTAAGCCTTCTAACTCCTTCAATTTCGATTGTATTATTGCCGGCTCCTTTGATTTTCGCGCCGGCTTTATTCAAAAAGTCAGCCAGGTCAATCACCTCCGGGTCGCAGGCGGCGTTTACAATCGTAGTTTTTCCATCAGCCAAACAGGCGGCCATTATCACGTTTTCAGTGCCGGTGTGGGATGGTTTATCGAAATGAATAGCAGCGCCTTTAAGCTTTTTGATGGAAACAGTTACATAGCCTTTCCCTTCGGTAATTTTGGCTCCAAGCGCGGCAAAAGCGGTTAGGTGATAGTCAATTGGCCGCGGTCCCAAAACACAGCCGCCTGGAAGCGATACTTTCGCTTTTTTCAGACGCGCCAGAAGCGGCCCCATTACCATAAATGATGCTCTCATCTTGCGCACAAGCTCGTAGGGAGCCTCATAACCGCTTAAATTTGAGGCATCCATTATAACAATATGCTCTTTTTTGTCCCACTCTGATTTGACACCAAGATGGTTTAGAACGTTTAAAATGGTTTCGATATCAGCGAGATTTGGCACATTTTTTATTGTTGTTTTGCCTTTTTCGACTAATAATCCGGCAATAAGTATAGGCAAGGCCGCATTTTTTGAACCGGATATCTCAACAGTTCCCGATAATCTCTTTCCCCCGTGAATTACAAATTTATCCATAATTTTCCTGCTCCCGTTATTTTATTATACCTCCTGAAACTTATTTTAGATTCAAAAAGATTGCCTGTTTCAGGAGAATAAATTATACTGTCGCAGTTTGTAATTGTCAAATAAACTACGGGAGTTTATGAATAAAAGCCGCATGAATAATCATAATTTTAAAAATAGCGGGTCTGTTTACTTTATTTCTGATGCTCATCTCTCTATGAAAGACACTGCTAACGAGGAGTTATTGGTCGAATTCCTGAATACAATCAGGGAAAAAGCCAGCCATTTATATATACTCGGCGACCTTTTTGATTTCTGGTTCGAGTACAAATATGCTGTGCCGGCGGCATATTTCAAGATATTATCGTGTTTGCATAATCTATCGCAAAGCGGTGTTAAGGTAATTTATCTTCCCGGCAACCATGATTTCTGGATGGGCGACTATTTACAGCGTCAGGTTGGGATTACTCTGGCCGGCGATAGCCTCAATGTCGAACATCAGGGGAAAAAGCTGCATCTTACTCACGGTGATGGTTTGGCTTATGACGATAGCGGCTACAGATTCATCAAGAAGGTATTCCGATTTAAGCTTAATATCTGGCTGTATAAACTATTGCCGGTTGATTGGGCCTATAGGCTGGCATTAAGGACATCCGGCGCCTCGCGGGAATACACCTCCGTTAAGGGCAAGGATATGCAGGGCTATTATGATTATGTTAAGGTGAAGCTTCAGGCTAATTTTGATGCTGTCATTATGGGGCATACTCATCAACCAGAAATAAAGTCAATCAATAATGGATTGTACATAAACAGCGGCGACTGGATTGAGCATTACAGCTATGTTGTGTTGGAGGGTGGGAAATTTAAATTGGAATATTTCAAATAACAGGAGAAGATACGATATAGGGTGCCCCACTCCCGCCCAAGGCGGGAGTGGGTTACCTCATGGTCAAGTTATAGTTGGTATTGTGGAAAACGAGATGTTCCGATATCGATTGATAGTTATGAATTGTGAAGTTTGGCAGCTTTTGTGAAAGTATCCCACCCCCGCTTGAGGCGGGGGATAGGGCACCCGGGCAAGCACGCATCCATATTTTTCTATATTCATGCCGAGAAAGCCAAGTAGGTCTGGTTCTACGCCTGAGGAGCTTGTTGAAAAACCTAAATTATAGTCTTTGCAAGCGATTTGAATCAATCCGAATGTATGATATCAAACAAGTTACAGATTGCTGCGTTGCCCGAAGGCTACTCGCAATGACTTTTTCAACAAGCCCTGAGGCGGGGAGAAACCCGACACCTCCACATTGCCTATAAGATTGATGATTATTATTGAGTGTATCTTGAATAATAAACGCACTGAAAAGGCAAGTCTCGTCCGCGGCGGTGGATGTTCTACCTGCCTAAAAAACTTTGGGGAAACTTTAAAGATTAATAAAACTTGATTTTTGCCATAATAAATTTATTTTATACCAGTTACAATATAACTATTTGGATGAAGCGCAAATTTAATGACAAAGAAAAATAAATTCAAAGACAAGATTCTTTTAACGATATTTATATATTTTATTTTTATATTAATGTTGCGGCTAATCAGCTCCTTTTTCCCGAAAGAACGGTTATGGGGATTAAATCAAGCGGCTTTTACCGATTGGACTATCATCATTTACCCGGTGCTTTTTGTTTTAGGCCTCTACTAATTTATAAAAGCGCGAAAAGAAACAAATTTATTTAGCTTTGCCGAAAACGGCAGAGGATATAAGATATTTCCATGGTTAGCTATTGTAATCTCCGGAATCTGTTTTTACCTGCTGTCCGTTGATTCATATTTTTTAGGGGATGGTTATTCGATTCTTTCGATAATTCAGGAGCAAAATAGGGGTTTTAAAAAAATTGAAGCCGGTGCATCATTTGTCAGTAGTTTCGTTATATCGCGCTGCTCGGCTCATATAATTACGAAAATGCCCTAAAGGCATACCAAAGCGTTTCTATTATATCCGGTACTATTTTCATGATTGCGCTGGTTTACTATGGCAGAAAGATCACCGACAATTTATTTTCATATTACTCTTTTGTATTATTAAATGTTATTTCGGCTATCACGCTTCTGTTTTTCGGTTATGTTGAAAATTATTCATTGGTAACGGCGTTTGTATACATATTTCTATTGTCGGGGATATCGGCTCTTAAGAACCAGCGCAAATCGTTCGTACCTTATATAGCATTAATTATCGCCTACTTTCTTCATAAAATTGCTATAGTATATTTACCGGCTTTAGTAGTTTATACTTTGTTGACATTTACAAAACATAAGACCAGAAAATATTTACTGGAAAAGTTAAAATATCTGACACCCGGTTTAATAATATTATTTATAATCTTTTATGCATTAATAAAGACTGTTGGTCCGTTATTCTGGAAGTTAGTATTCTTATCGCCGGTAAAAGACCAATTCACTTTAGATAATTATACATTGTTTTCTCCAAACCATCTATTGGATTTTCTTAACCTGTCAATATTTATAATACCCATATCATTGCTGTTTTTAATTATTGTTTTAATTGACGGCAAAAGGAAAAAAGAATTATATAAATCAATCGCCGATTGGAAATTTTTAACATCCGCCGCCATTGTCGGCCTTCTGTCCGCATTTATTTTTGAACCGAAATTATGTATGGGAAGAGACTGGGATTTAATGTCGACAATGTTTATCGGAGCATATGTCGCCGGAATTTATTTATGGATTGACAGATATGGCTCAAATAAGCATTATAGTATTATAACGGTTCTTTTGTTAGCTATTAACTTATCGATATTCATTCCTTGGCTGTCGCTGCATAATTCAAAAAAAGGTCTTGCCGCCTACAGCTTAAATATATCCAAACTTGACGTAAAACACGGCAGATTCGGTCTGTTTTTAGCGATCGCGTTAAGTAAAATCAAGAATAATAAAACAGAAACATATATGCTTAAACAGTATGAAAGAATTAATTTCCCCGAAATTAAATATTACAACAAGGGATTGGAGTATTTAAATAAACGTGATTTCTCGAAAGCGGAAGAATATTTTAATATGGCTATTCGTAATAATCCTCAAGTCCCCGATTTATATTTAAAAAAAGCAAACTGTCAATTTTCAACAGGAAGATATAGAGAATCGTTAAATACGCTCAGAATCGCTTTAGCGTTAAATCCAAGTTTTTCCGCTAACCATTATTTGATTGCTTTAAATTATGCTGCTTTAGGAGACTATGATAAAAGTCTAAAATCTTTGCATAAGAGCATCTATCACGATAAAACCAACCCCGATCCCTATATGTCATTAGGCCATTATTACTATAACACCAACAAATTTGATTCATCGCTATATTATTTTACCTGCCTTCCGGATACCGTTTTTCCACCCGAGATATATTATCGGCTTGGATTGACACAGTTAGCAATGAATAAAAATCAAGAAGCATTTGCTAATTTCAGCAAATATATAGAAGTGGGCGCTGATTCGGCAATTATCAAAGAGATTAAAGCAAAATATATTAAGTAAGAGTTCCCGATACTTTCATCATTAGTATTTCGATAGCATATATGTGCATGTATTGTATACTTTAAAGAAATAAGGCGTCGGATTTGTTTCTTCAAGCTCATCTTCTACAGTTCAATTTATTAAGCTATTTCCACCGGTGCCTTCATGCGTCGCCAGGAACCCTTTCCTGACGATATGGAAATTCGAGTGATTACAGTGTAATAATAAAATGTGTTGGTTATACCTCATGATGGAGTAAAGCGACATCATGAGGGGTTTACATGTAAGTCCGGCGTCAGGATGTGTCCGCAGCCAAGCAGGTCGGGTTCCGACTCGCCGAAGGCGAGGAGAAACCCGACACCTCCACATTGCTATAAGATTGATGGTGATTATTGAGTATATTTTGAATAATAAACGCGCCGAAGAGGCAGGTTTTGTCCGCGGCGGCGGATGCCTTGCTAACTACAGGCTATTTATTTACATGTTTAACAATCAATTTAATAGCCGACCTTTTAGGGTCGGAGCGGGCTTAAAAAGCCCGCCTATTAAATACTTAGTATTGTTTCGCATCCCTCAGGATAGTCCGCCGCGGTGTATACCCTACTTGCTAATATACAAAACAAGCGAAATCCATCTTGACACAACCAGCATTTTACGCTTAGTATTCAAACATGAAAAAACTGCTTTTAATTATTAGCGTATTGTTAATATCCTGCGCCGGCAAGCAGGATACAAACACAATCGAGTTCTGGCAGTTCTGGTCTGACCCCAAAGCCAAACCGGTTATCGAATCGGCTGTAAGCCAGTTTGAGAGCGAAAACCCCGGCTGGAAAGTCAATATCACCGATTTGACCTGGTCGGATGGTCATCAAAAAATCGTAGTCGCTTTCGGCGCGGGCAATCCGCCCGACCTGCTGGAGCTTGGCTCGGATTGGATTGCCGAGTTTGCCGCCGGTAATGCCCTGTCGCAAATCTCTTATGACACCTCGAAATATTTCTTAGCCGAGCCGGGAATATTTGAAAACAATATTTATGCCAAGCCGTGGTTTTTAGCCTCGCGGATATTCTATTTCAACAAGTCTCTGCTCGATAGCGCCAATGTCGGCCTGCCGGATGACTGGGACGAATTGCTTGATGCCTGTAATACAATTGATGCCCTTGGGGATGACATTGCCGGTTTCGGCGCCAACTCTGCCGAGCCGCATCGGCTATACAAAAAGTTTTTGCCCTTTGTCTGGAGCTGCGGCGGCAGTATTATCAATAACGGCAAAATCAATCTCAATACACCTGAGATTCTAAAGGCGCTTGAGTATTACGGTAAACTTACAAAATGCGGGCAGGTAGAAACACAACGTCATCTTGAGGATGCTTTCTATGAGGGCAGGATTGGCTTCCTGATTTCAGGCGGCTGGTTGTACAAACGCCTTAAAACGATTACACCGTCATTTGAGTATCAGCTTGCGCCTATGCTTGGCTGTCATATGGGCGAGGTTGGCTGGTCATTCGCAGGCGGTGAGTATTTAGTGATGCCGCAAAAATCCGACAAGAAACAGGCGGCTCGAAAGCTGATGAATATAGTTACCCTGTATGAAAACACCAAAGCCCTGTGCGATTCGGTCGGGTTCGGTTATCCATCACAAAAAGACAATCTCTTGGATGAAACAGCAGAAGAGGCGTCAGTTTTTCATAAGCAATTGATACACTCCAAATCAACGCCTGTTCATCCGCGATGGGTATATATCGAGAGCATCATCGAGGAGATGGTAGAGCAGGTTACGCTGGGGCGGATGGCTCCCGATACGGCAATCGAAAATGCTCAGGCAAAAATCGAGCAGGCTTTAGGAAATTGAAAAAGCACAATACGCTAATCCTTATATCGCCGTGGCTGTTAACCCTTCTGATTTTTTGGGCGTTTCCCATAGTCTATTCGCTTGGCTTGTCGTTCACCAACTATTCGATATTCGGTAAAACATCATTTGTAGGGTTTGCCAATTTTATCAAACTGTTTTCCGATTCATCATTTTTGCAGGCTCTGAAAAACACCTCGTTTTTTGTCTTTGGCACTATCCCATTCACAACCGTTATCGCCTTGATACTGGCTGTGCTGATTGCGGAAAAAGTACCCGGACATAAGATATTCCAAGCGGGATATTTCATCCCCTCGATAACCTCAATGGTAGTTATCGCCCTGATATTTTCAAGCCTGTATGCTCGGGATGGCTACTTACATATATTGGGCCGGTTAGCCGGCATAGACGTGCCTGCCAATGGCTACCTGTTTTCAATCTCAACAGCCCTGCCGGCAATTATGGTAATGGATATCTGGGTGGCGATAGGCTATTATGTGCTTCTATTCTTAGCCGGCATCAAGAGCATCCCGATTGAGATTAACGAAGCCGCCAAATTGGACGGCGCCGGTTTTTGGCGGCGGCTGTATTCGGTAACATTGCCTCAGATTACGCCCATATTGTTATTCATCTTAGTGATTAACACTATCAGGTCGTTTCAGGTATTTATCGAGATATACGTAATGACCAAAGGCGGGCCATTAGGCTCGACCTCGACTGTGGTATATTTCGTATTCGAGCAGGGCTTGCAGAAATTCAATATGGGATATGCCTCGGCGGCGGCGTATTTGCTGTTTGTGATT
The DNA here is from genome assembly GCA_021159005.1 of Candidatus Zixiibacteriota bacterium. NCBI lineage: Bacteria > Pseudomonadati > Candidatus Zixiibacteriota > Candidatus Zixiibacteriota bacterium. The sequence continues at coordinate 11,327 of JAGGSN010000100.1, forward strand.
ATACTCGGGTTCTCGCTTTTGCAGATGAAACTGCTAGCGCGCCGGGGGTCTGTAAATTGAGAGTGCAGAAAGAAAGCAGGTCGGGCTCCGACCGGAGGGAGAAGCCCGACATTCTTAGGTTGACAGATAGTTGGCGCACGAGGACGTACGCCAACCGCGAAAGCTTTGGTTGATGATAAAATTGGGCATATGCAATACGCCCCTACGCGTGATAGCATGTATATGTTATCCCTCAGGATGGAGTAAAGCGACATCCTGAGGCGTTTACATGTAAGTCCGGCGTCAGGATGTGTCCGCAGTAGCGTCCTTCCATCCTGACGCATATAAGGAGTTTTTTGAAACAGCCGACATATAAAATATTTCTTTCGATACTTATGGGGTTTGTGCTTATCGGCATGCTTTTTCCGCTGTTCTATATGGCGATAGTATCATTCAAAGATGTTTCATTATCAAGCGGGTTAAATATATTATTCGGCGGAGATTTCACCTATGACAATTACAGTCAAATATTTTCCCGCGGCGGTATCGGCAGATATATGTTCAACAGCATGTTCGTAGCGATGGTAGTAACTGTCGGCAATATCATTTTCTGCATGATGTCCGGCTATGCGCTGGCGCGGCGAAATTTCCTTGGCAACAAGCTCTTATTCATATCGGCTGCGGCTGTGCTGATGATACCCCAGCATGTAGTAATCATACCGGTGTTCATCTTAGTCAGCAAGCTGGGATTTCATGACACTTACTGGGCGTTGATACTCCCCTGGCTGGTGAATCCGCTGGGGATATTTCTGATGCGGCAATACATCTCGAACCTTCCCGATGACTGCGAGCAGGCGGCGCGAATAGATGGCGCCGGCGAGTTTCGGATACTTTTTCAAATCGTAATGCCATTATGCAAACCGGCTTTGGCGGTTCTGGCGGTGCAGGTATTCTTGACTAACTGGAACTCGTTTTTATATCCGTTCATACTGACATCCTCGCCCAAGCTTTACACTTTGCCGGTTGGTTTAGCCATGATGCAGGGCTTACAGCAGATAAATCTCGGTCAGTTGATGGCGGGTTCGACAATTGCGGCATTGCCGGTGATTATCGTATTCCTGTTTTTCCAGAGACAGATTACCGAGGGGATAACGGCGGGGGCGGTTAAGGGGTGATTGCATATAGTTGGCATACGAGGACGTATGCCAATCACGAAATTGCCAATGTGGGCGGCACACGTCCCCGTGTGCCCCATCGCTAAAGTTATTCTTCTTTTTTCATCTTCTTGAGTTGAGCTGCCAAAGTACTCCAAATAAATATCAAGTGAATACCTGCTCCCGCCGAGAGAATAAGAGAGATTTCATCATAGCATCCTGTGCCTTTCAGCTTTAAGGAGCATCCGATGATTACTGCTCCCCAAATAATAGCGCTTGCTATTATAAAAATTCCGATTGTTTGTTTTTTCTTATCCATTTATTCTCCTTTTAATTGTTTTATAAATCGTTCGAGCACTTGGGATATTTTCATGTTGAAAATTATGAGATACATTTTCTATTGTCAAGTTTAAACCGGTTTCCTCAGCAAGCAGGGTATCCGGCGCGGCGGACGAGACCTGTATATACGGTTCCCCGGCAAAAATAGGCAGGAGTCGGGGACTCCTGCCCTACTTAGCTGTATGAATTAAATAATCTTAGTTACCAATATTATCATATAACAACTTATAGAATTCATTGATCCAATCACATGCTTCATCGAAACTTTGTGATAATGAATCATCTAATATCTCTTGTTTTTGACCTATTGTTACTCTTGAAGTTTCATGGTTTATATTTACATTTATATGACCTTTATGAGTCAAATCTGTTCGTCTTGAACAAAATTTACTAAAAAATTCTGGCATTTGGGGCATATCTAGAGATTCCTCATACATCTTATTGAATTCTTTGTTTTCATATTCTATTCTTTGTGATAATGCATAAGAAAACTCGATGTAGAGTACTAAATTCTTATATAATTCAATTAAAGGAGTTTTTTCCATTTCAGGAAGATCAATCTGAATTACCGTATTATGGATTTTTATAATATTAGTGTTACTCTTAAAAATATTATCAGGGATTACCTTAGATGTTGGCACCAATACTTGTGTTGTATTAACCATTGTACTTCCAGATATTGATGTGCCGTTTGGTTCAATATATGTTGTTTGATTAAGGTTCCAATCTATACCTGCCGCTGTAACTTCAAAACTAGGGTCTTTATACTGTATTGCATAACAGTTAAGTATGTCTTGTGTATTTAATTTTTTAATTTCTTTAAATTTAGAATGTATTGCTCTACATTCTACTTGAATTATTCCCATGGCATCTCTCATTAGTAATAGATAGATTGTGATTGGAATTCCAAAATTCGTTTCTTTTAACAGATTGCTTTTTTTTGATTTATCATTTTCTAATTTCTTGTATAATTTTATTTGATAAGGTATTCTTTTCTGATCATCATAATCGCTAAAAAACTTTCCATAATTTCCATCCATTTGCATATTAGCATCCTTTCAAGATTATGTGTGTACTGATAACTTGAAAATTAGTATCCTAATTCTTCTCTAAATTCATCGCCATATTCTATAAACATCTTTTGGGCATAATCAGTAGCTTCTCTCTTAGCATTGGCAATATCCTTCCGATGATTATTCTTTAGTGCTATTATTTTACTTTCATAGTTTCTTATCAATTTTTCAATATTATCTTTATGTTCGATACTTAATGATTCAATTTTGCTCTTCATATTATAAATGATTATATTTTTATGGCGAACTTCTTTTTTTAACCGCTCATATTCTCTTGAGATATCTACTTCCGGATCGGTTACTAAATCTAAGACTGTGTTTACTTCATTCAAGGTATTTTTACATAATGCCAATAAGGATTCTGATTGTTTTACTAATTGCTTTCTAGTCTGGTTGTCAATATTCAATTTTTCAATATTTTCCTGAACGAATGAAATTTCACCATTAAAACGATTAATAATATCCTCTAAATAAGATGCATATCCCATCATACCCTCGTTGTTAATTGTTTAAATCCTTGTTTGTATTATCATATACTATTTACATTGTATCCAATATAAAAATTTCAAACACCGACAAATTAAGTTAAACCTTGAAGTATTAATATTCCCATATTGCGCCTTTTTCTTTAAGTGCTACGGAATTATAACCAACCACTTGTAATGTATTATATGCATATTGTAATGTCAATTCAATAAGTAGTCAGGTAGTGCAAAATTTTCGGAACCTATCTATTCGACTCGATTACAAAAATGGGCAGGTGTCGGAGATCCTTCACCTGTTAGCTATCACTAATATCCCTACTCCCCCAAATAATCGCATATCCCCTGATAAATCGCCTTGGCGCATTTGCGCTGGAACTTGTCGGTCTTCAACATCGCCTCCTGCTCGGGGATCATCATGAAGGCGCACTCGACCAATACCGCCGGGCATTCGGTTACGCGGCACAATGCTAAATTGCCGTAATATAAGCCATGGTCGGGAAGCTTGGCGTTTTTGAGAAGATGCTTATGTATCGCCTCTGCCAGCGGGCGGGCTTGATTGAAATAGTAATAGCAGGATGTGCCGTTATGAGTATACGGGTTGATGCCATCCGGCAGAGCGTTGTTGTGGATGCTTATCAGCAGGTCGGCATCCCATTTTGAGGCTATATCCACTCGGTCGTAGATTTCCAGGTGCTCATGCCCCATACGGGTCATCAGCACCTCGACGCCTTTTCTCATCAGCATCTGCCGCAGTTCATGGGCAATCCACAGATTGGCGTCTTTCTCTTTCAGACCGGTAGGTCCTACCGCGCCGAGGTCATGCGAATGGCCGGGGTCGAGACAAATTCTTATATCTTTAAGCGATGGTTTCTTCTTCAGCTTCAGAATAAACTCATCATTTTCGTAGTAGCCTTTGTAACCCCAGTAATGCTTATCATGCCAGCGTATATGCAGACGGTAAACGCCATTCTGCGGTTGTGTCCACCAGATTGATTTAATATATTTGCCGGTATCGTTAAGCCGTATCCAATCGGTGTCGGTATTCAAGCCGTAAATATCGACTGTCATCAAATTGCCGTCGGTGTGAATCTCATACGGCAGTTGGTCGCCTATCTTCATGGCAACCCGGACATACTTCGGGAAATCATCGGCGACAACAAACGAGACCTCGCCCTTCGGTATCGATGCGCCTTCCTGTTCGAGTACAGCATCAGATTTTTTCACATAGCCGGTTATATTATCTGCCAGCTTTACCCTGTACCAGTCGGGTAGCTCGCCGGTGCAAAGCATCCGTACACCCTCCGTCTGATTAACCAGTTTGTAGCCCTTACCCGGCGCGGTTCTTACTATATGCGGCCGGCCCACAAGGCTTATCACGCGCGGCGGGCAATCATCAAGCCTGACAGCGTAATAGTCGGTTGAGTCAGTCTCAAAATCCTGCCATAGCGTGACGCCGTTTGAATCGATAACATCCTGTTCATAAAGATAATAAACGCGCGATGAATCATTGATATTCATCATTGGCAGGCAACCAGTATATAACGCATAACTGCTATCATCAGTCGAGGATTCCATCTCTCCGAAAACGCTGGCAGTCCGCCATGCTTTAGTATCTCTATACATCTGAGTCCAGGTTTCATCATGCTCAAAGGCGCAGTAAATACGGCCATTAGTTTTCGCCATAAAAGAAAGCTCGAACGCATCATCAGACATAAGCAAAGTTCTGCCCGATGGTTTTATCGTAGAGCGGTCTATATTGCTGTCGGATGTGTCCGGCAATCTGCCCACCTGAATATTAATGGTGGTTATGCAGACATCGCTGTCAAGGCCGGAAATTATATCAAAGGCAAATTCGCCTTTCTCAACCGGCAGAAACGCCAAGAAACCACCATTCTTGTAAATATCAATATCGAATCCATTGATGGCAAGGTTGGCTTTCGGGTTGGTATTACCGAATATGAAAGTGGAATCGACAGCCGCAATCTGCTGGCTATCTTTCGGGTATATTATCTCAAGATGGTTCTGTGATAGAACCGGAATAGTAAGTATTAATAACCAAAGAAATATTTTATGCATTGTTTTTTTTCACAACTCCGATACCGGGTCTGTCGGGATATTTTAGAAATCCATTCACCGCTTTTGCGCCGTCATAGGGGTCATCCCCGATAAGCACGTTGCCATCGAGATCGACATAATCGACAAGCGGCGCAAGCATAGCGGCGGCTGAAATCGACACCGATGTTTCCACCATACAGCCAATCATGACTTGCATCCGCAAAGCTCTGGCAACCGTTATCATCTTAAACGCCTCGCGAATACCGCCTGATTTCTGAAGCTTGATATTGATGCCATCGACAATATCCTTATACAATGGAATATCCTCGGCGGTCATAACGCCCTCATCGGCGATTATCGGCAAGTCGATTTTCGAACGCAATATCCTTAGCCCCTCATAATCTTTCCAGTGAAGCGGCTGTTCGACAAATTCGATATTATATTTTTGAAGATGCTTAATTTTCTGTATTGCCTCTTTCAATGTCCAGCCGGCATTGGCATCAACCCGTATTCTGGCGTCAGTAGCCTCCCGAACGGCGGCTACCATATCGATATCGCCGGGGATGCCGACTTTCACTTTGTAAACCTGATAGCCGGGATTGTCCTCCGTTTGTTTTTTCATCTTATCAGGCGTGCTGAGTGAAATTGTATAAGAGGTGGCGATATCATCGCGGGGCGTGATGCCCAAAAGCTTATACACGGGGATATTCAGTTTTTTGCCGATTGCGTCATGGATGGCTATATCGATGGCGGCTTTGGCGGCGCCGTTGTTAGCCGCAACCAAATTCAATCGTTTGCAGATATCCTCGAACTTGAATAAATCATTGCCGATAACAGTTTCAGCTCTTTTGATAAAATCGCAAACTGTTTGAGCTGTTTCGCCGTAGTATTTAACCGGCGATGCTTCACCAAGGCCACCGTCGATTTCAACGATAACAACTTCCACCTCATCGGCAGCACCGTGAGTGGTGCGGAAGGTATTGATTGGATGGATTCCTATTTTTTTGAATTTAATCATATCATATTCACCAGATTGCGGCTGATGTATGTCCACCGCCCACGAAAGTTCACCTCAGGCGAATACCAACCATAAAAAGGGCGTATCCGCCAATGGCGGACGTCCCTACGCGAGTTAATTATAGAAAAAGATTGTTTTCTTGGCAATCCTCCCGGTCTTTGTGTCTGTTCCCCGCAATGATTGTTTGTTATCAATCTATTTAGAACACTTAATATTTGATAGTTCCTTTATCGACATTAATAAGAAATTTTACATCCATTACTCTGGCCACAAATGATACGCCACTCCTCCATGACCGATCCAGACAGCAGTAAGTTCATCAATATCGTAAGCGCTAATACCATCAGAAACAGTACGCCCATAAGGGTCGTTTACCAAAACGCTGCCTTTGCCGTCAAAACCGCGAACGACTATAATATGACCATCGGTTCGAGTATAAGGCGCATTATGAAGCTGGCCGTTTTCAAAACTGATGCTTATTGCGACAGGTTTGCCGCTATATATCTCAGCTGCGATTTCATTAAACGAGTTGTGTCTGCCTATCCATGAATTTTTTAATCCAAGCAAATAAGCCGCCTGAATATTATAAAGCCAATTGCCGTATATATCATTATAGCTATCATACGCCAGCTCGGATACCTCAAGGGGGCTATAACCGCGGCTGTGATAGTTTAATACCATAGCTATGCTTGCCTGACTGCAGGCTTTGCCGGAAATGGAATCGGGCAGAGAATGCTGGGATACAAAAGGCACTGATAGAGCTATTGCTTTTATATCGTCAGATGGATGGCGGCTGTGAGTGAACTGCCGCAGGTTTGCCTTGGTGTTGGAATAGCAAACGCTGATGCGGTCTAACAATAATAAATCGTTATTACTGCCAATACAGGTCAATGAAAACCTATAGTATTTCATCGGCGCATTTAATCTTATTATATCGGTATCGAGTTTGCCTATGCCTTCGATGTTCTCCGAAGCATTACTATATTTGCAAGCAGAAGACACATCCTTGCCCCATTTCTGATAAGCGAAATCATGCCACGTTATACTATCATCACTAACCGAAATGATAAAATATAATCCGCTTGAAAAGGTAATATCACAATTCCACGAAAGCAGTATTTCATTGAAATCGAAATTGGTTTTAACCGGCGGCGATTCGAGGTATCCGGGATAATCAAGAGTATCCGGTTGTATTTTGTTTTTGTTATGATTTAACGATAGATTCTCAAACTCGAATCCACCCCAGTCTTTGCCCTGCTCATAACAATCAACATTATGAATACTGAAATTTCCGCTGGCATTTTGACGTATAATCACAGCCAATGCCAAACATACGATAAAAGCGGCTGATATGCAAACCGCCTTAGCTTTCAATAATTCTCCTTATGGTCTTAAGGTCAACATCCAACTCTTTAAAATAATTGGGCTCGGATGAATCAAGGCTGTTGATATATACTCCGCCCTGCGATAGGCTCGAATGGATATACTTCCGATCATTTAATGCGATAGAAACATGGTTTTCGGCAAACAATAAATCGCCGGGTTTAATCTTGTCTCTTGAGATTTCCCTGCCGACATTAATCTGGTCTTTCGTGTCGCGCGGCAAATCGATTCCAAAGAATTTGAAATTAGTCTGCACAAAACCGGAGCAATCAAAACCAAAGAAGCTTTTGCCGCCCCATAGATAGGGCACACCTATAAACCTTTTTGCGCTGTCGAGAAATACCGACATCATATCGGGAGTAAGTTTTGGTGTTTGGTTAAGCGGTACAATATCATCGCTGACAATATAAATATCCCCATAGCGAGCCGATTCGCAGACAGCAAATTCGCCAGCCAGTCTTTTTACTTTAATAGTGGAAGTAAACGGCAGAATAGCTGCAGTTGGCGCCCTCTGGTCGGCGCCGATATAGGCAACAGCAATTGATGCCGATACAATATTGTCGTCAGCTTCCTGAAGGCTTTCATCATAGTAAAAACTATTGCGGATATATCCCTCGTAGCCGTCTTTTAAACGCACTAACGAATATTCTTCGACTTTTTTAATCTCTTCAATTGTTTCATTAAATAAAGCCTGGCTGATTCTTTCTGAATTAAATTCAGGCTTCGACCATATATCAGCGATGCCAACATTAATTTTATATGACATTATTCTCCTTTGTAAATTCTCGGCAGCCTGATGGTAAAACCAGATATAAGCTCATAAGAGAACGAACCTGCCAACTCGGCTATTTCATTAGCGGTTATTGACTGGTCTTTTGATTTTCCCAACAACACAACTTCATCGCCTTCCTTAACGCCCGGAATCTCAGTAACATCAATCATCATGGCATCCATGCAAATCCTGCCGATGATAGGAGCTTTATAGCCATTGATGAGAACATAGCCCTTATTGGAAAGAGACCAGGGATAGCCATCGGCGTAGCCTATGCCTATAGTAGCCGCTGTCGTATCTCTTTTTGTAATAAAACTGCCGCTATAGCCGACAGGTTTTCCGGCAGGCAATTTCTTTAGGCGAATAATCCTGCTTTTCAGGCTCATAACAGGTTTGATATCGATATCGATATTTTTCTTGGGATGAATACCATAAAGCAATAGCCCAATCCTGATTAAGTTGAAATTCTGATTGTGATGGAATAAAAAGCCGCTTGAATTTTCAATACTCAGATAATGGTCTTTAATGTTTAAGCCGGTTTTTTTGATTGCGTTTGTAAATTCAGCAAACTGCGATTCCGTGAATGTGTTGTCGCCATTGGCCGAGTCGGCAAGGTTTGTTGTAACGCCAATTATTTCTATTCCGGTCATTTCAGAGGCGGTAGTTATAATATCTTGTATTTCGGCACTATCAACGCCATATCTTCTCATGCCGGTTTCTATTTTGATAAATACTTTAACTTTCTTCTTCATCGAAACAGCCGCTTTGTTGAGCGCATCAAGATATTCTGTTGAATCGACAACGGCAATCATTCCCGCATTTACAAGCCTTGATGTTCGCTCTATAATATCAGGATAAAGCACGGCTATCGGGATTTTAATGCCTGCTTTTAGAAGCCTTTCACCCTCTTCGATAAAAGCGACTCCCAGTAAATCCGCGCCGTATTCCTCAGCCTTAAGCCCGATTTCTATAAGACCATGGCCGTATGCGTTTGCCTTAATTACTGCCATAAAGCTTGTATCAGCGCTTATTCTGTTTTTTATTTGCTGGAAATTATGCCTTAAAGCGTTCAGGTCGATTTCCAGATATGCCGGACGTATCTTATTTATATCTTCAACGGATAATTCTGTTTGGCTGCTGCCAGCTTTTGTTTTCACTGTTAATCCTTGTATTTTCCCATCTCCTTAGAATAATTTTGTTTAAAAAATTCAGATTAAATTTTAATAACAGACTCTCACCCAATCGGCTATTATTGCAAAATTTTCTGATTACCAAACGCCGCTTAGCAACCAGGGGCAACCGGCTTAGGAAGCTATTAAATTGTCGGAATTGTCGGAAGCAGCTTCCAACAGCGCAAAATTTAAACTGAATAACCTCCTATTAACACAATATAAGATATATAACCTTTTGTTCCAATAATCTATCATTTTTTTTATTTTATCGAAAATCTTCGTGATGTTGTTTGATGAAAAGGCGGCAGGCTAATAATTGGCCAGCAGATTATCATAGGTTTGAGGATTGCCTAAAACCATCCCAGCTTTAATTAGCTCAGGATGGGTTTTCAGCCAAACAAGTTCATAGGCTTTCCTTTTGCCCAATCCCTGAGTAATAAATGATTCATATAAAATATCTTTTATCTGCGAATGCAAAGTGAGCATCTCCTTATCAGATTTTTTCTCGAGGATTTTTTTAATATCGTCAACATAACCGCTTAAATTGTCTTTATTGAGCCAATCTTTGTTTTGGTCAACAAACTGGTCGAATGCGCTGAATTCCGGATTACGGTAAACATATTTTTTTTTCTCAATATAACCGATGAATAGACTGACAATATCATCGCTTACTACAAAGTTTTCATCGATGTCAAGTTTCGGGCCATATTCAGCGACAAAATCGGTTACATAGCCCAAGGTATTGATATCATCCAAGAACGGCGGAGTTTCAAGACGATCAATATATATATCCGGGATAATGCCGCCGCCGCCAAAAACCGGCCGGCCCGATTTAGTATAGAATAGTATATTTCTGTCTGAGTTTTCCGGTTTTGCTAAATTGCTTAGGGATGTATCTTTCTGAATGCACCTGTTTGAGGGCGTATAATATTTTGCCGTAGTCAGTTTAAGCGCCGAGTTATCGTCAAACTGCATTATCTGCTGGACAAGCCCTTTCCCATATGAGGTCGAACCTACAATAAGTCCCCGGTCATGATCCTGAATTGCCCCGGCAACAATCTCGGCTGCCGAGGCAGTCTGGTCATCAATTACAATAACCAAGGGTCCTTTATTATAAATACCGCCCTCTCGGACTTTATATGTGCGCAGGGCAGCCGATCCCCTTCCCCTCGTTTCAACAATTTTGTCATCTTCATTTAAAAAAATTGACGCCAACTCGACAGCCTCATATAACAAGCCGCCAGGATTATTCTGCAAATCGATTATCAAGCCGCTGATTCCTTTATCCATCAACAATGAAATTAAAGATTCCACTTCCAGCGCTGTTCCCTCAGAAAATCTCGTTATCTTTATATAACCGTTATTATAGCTGTCAATACACCAGCAGGGAACAGGTTCTATATGGATATTTTCACGTGTAAATTCTATCTCTATATGTTTCGAGAAAAGAGGCCGCCAGAAATTTATAAACACTCGACTGTCTTTGTCGCCTCTCAATAAATCCCGGCACTCCGAGGCTGACAGACCTACAGCATCAAGGCTGTCTACTTTAATAATTCTATCGCCAACCCGGACATTCGAAGCAGCTGCTGGGCTTCCCTCAATTACCGAACTTACCCATACCGTATCGGAATGCTCTTCGAGTTCTATCCCGATGCCGATATATTCACCCTGCGTCTCCTTCATAAGATAATAATAATCCTGATCGGATAAATATCGGCTGTACTTGTCTAAATCTTTCATCATGCCTTTGATGCTTGAATTTATCATCTTTTCGGGATCAAGAGGCAAAACATATCTGTCGGAAACGGTAATGGCTATTTTATCAAAAAGACGGATAAAACTATAAAGGTCGTCATCGGATGCCCAGGCAAACCCGACTGCTAAACATAGTAAAAAAATAGGCCCGGTTAATATGCCGAGCTTATTTAATGAAGGTTTATTTATCATCGTTAGTTATTAAGCGGGTATTTTAATCTAAGACGCTACGTATTTTCAAATTCACTGATTACAATTTCTTGAATTTTCCGCTTAACAGTATTAATATCGTCCTCGCCATTTACGACTTTAAATCTGTGCTTTTTATGTGTTAAAAGGCTGCTATTTCTTGTTGCAATCTGCAAATATCCCTGCCTGACTGTTTCAAAAAACTCGGTTCCTTCAGACTCTATCCGGTCGGTTTGTTTGCCGGTCAACTTAAGCCGTCTCAATGATTCGGCAACTGAAATATCTACTATAATTGTCAAATCGGGTTCGAGTCCGCCAGTCGAAAAATTATTTACGAATTCTACATCCTTAATTGGCAGACCTCTGCCATACCCTTGATAGGCAGTGGATGAATCATAAAACCGATCACAGATAACTGTTTTGCCCGAATCATGCGCCGGTTTGATAACCTCCTCCACAACCTGCGCTCTCGCAGCATTATACAGTAAAAACTCAGTTAGCGGAAACATGCCGTCTGAACCTTTATCCAAAAGCAGTTTGCGTATTTTCTCCGATATCTCTGTCCCGCCAGGTTCGCGTAAAAGAAGGGTATTATACCCCTTATCTTTTAAAAACTTTCCCAACAGCCGACACTGAGTGCTTTTGCCGGAAAAGTCTATTCCCTCAAAAGTAATAAACATCATTGTCCTCTCTCAGAAAAAACCAACACCAGTGAAAAAATAATTATCACACCGCCAATTATAGCGCCAATAGTCGGATATTCGCTAAATATAAAAATAGCCCAAATCGAGGCGAGTATCGGCTCGCCTACAATTGATAAACCGACTTTATGGGCCTTAACATGCCTTAAAGTATAATTATATAATGTATGCCCAACCAATGTCGGGCCGGCGGCAAGCAGGAAAAAATACCAATAATTTGATGACTGATATGATGCCCCGAATTCGCCCTTAACCATCACTATTATCCCCAATGTTAATGCTGCCATAGAGTAAGCTGTAAAGATATACGGCATAGTGCTTAATCTCGGGCGGACAATTCTACCGATAAACAGGTAGCAGCCAGCCATGACCGCTCCGGCTAATGCCAGCATATCGCCCCATAAATACTCTTTTTCAAGGCTGAAGTCAAATCCTGCGATTAAAATAGTGCCAATTATAGCGAGTATAATGGAAATTATACCTTTAAGCCCTGTCTTTTCCTTAAGAATTAAACTGGCTAAAATGGCTACATATACCGGTTGTGTTGTAACCAAAACCACCGAGGAGGCTATTGACGTATGATTTAATGATTCTATCCAGAAAAAGAAATGCCAGCCGAGAAGCACTCCGGCAAGAGATGTAATCAGCAAAGAATATTTGGTAAACTCTCTGAAATTGCGGCGATAGACAGTCAGGACAAATGGCAGAAGCATTACTGCGGCGAAAATCATCCTGTAAAATGCTATAATTGTGGCAGGAGCATCACAGGCTCTTATTAATATTGCTGCCCATGAAACAGCGAAAACCGCAGGAATTAATGGCAGCCAGTTATTCTTTAGTTTCACTTTCAGGCACTGCAGAATGATACAAGTTGTTCTAATTGCTCGGAGGTTCCAACAAGTATCAGAGTATCGCCCGCCTCGATATAAAAATCGGGCGGCGGATTGTTATACATTTCTACCCCCTTCTTCTTAGCGGCAATAACCGTTATTCCCAATTCCGACCTGATACCTGAATCCTTCAGGATAGTACCCTCTAATTTAGAACCGCTTTTAACGGCGATTTCCTCGATTCTCATACCTTCATCAGCGCCGCCGGAGGCTACTGTCATGAAATCGACAACGGCAGGTTTTATAGCCGCCTGAGCCATACGAACGCCAGCGGCAATATGCGGAGAAATAACTTTGGTGGCGCCGGCTCTTAATAATTTGTTGTAAACACTATCGTTATCAGCCCGTGATATTATAAATAAATCAGGGTTTAACTGCCGGGCTGATAGAGTTATATAGACCGCATCAGCCTCCTCGGCAACAGTATTGATTAAAGCTGTTGCCCTTTCAATTCCCGCAATTTTAAGGTTCTCATCATCAGAGCTGCTGCCTTTAATATAAAAATAATTATTTTTTTCTACCAACTCAATCATTTCAGCTGCACGTTCGATTACTACGAACGGAATATTATTCTGAGCCAGCTCGCCGCAAACAGCGCTGCCAACCCGTCCGAAACCGCATACTATGTAATGACCTTTAAGTTTGCCTATCTTTTTTATCATTTTCCTGCTCCCTAATATCTTTTGAAGGTGCCCATCTAAAATTGTATTGAATAAAAAACTAACGATAAATCCCCAGGAAGGGAAAACGCCAAATATCACAAAAAATATCGTAAATAGTTTGCCCCAATATGAAAGCGGATGAACCTCATGAAAACCGATTGTAGCCATCGTTATGATGGTCATATACAGTGAATCAATTAAATCCCAGCCTTCGATAATCTTAAATCCGATGGTTCCAACAATAACTACAGCCGGAAGAAAGAGAAATACTTTCCTTAATTTATTTTCCATTATATTTTATATCGGTTGTGCTAAGATTATTTTGACAAAATCGGGATTATAAATAGACAATATTACATAACTTTGGCGCATTTTCATTGATAGTATCTGCAATCTTTTATAATCAACAAACTCTTTAATATTCTAATATTGTATCACGCTTTTTTAAATGATGCTATAAGCTTGGAACCGGTTAGTTGATTGACCATATTATTCGTTTCTTTTTGAAGAATCGAATGGAGAACCCCCGGCCGGTCGGTGATAATTCCATCAACTCCCATATCTATAAGATAGCTAAAAATATGTTCATTGTTAACAGTCCAGGCAAAAATAGGGATTTGTCTTAGATGAAAGTGTTTAATAACAGCCGGAGTTATAATTTCATAATGAAAATGAGCCGAGTCGGCTTCGATTTTATCAAACAACAATGAAACTATAGGCCGCGCCAGCCTGTTGAGAAGAATAACTTGTTCCTGTCCGATAATCCAGCCGGCTTTGAATCTATTGTCATAGTTTTTGATTTTTTTTATAATCCAAGGGAAAAATGATGAAATTATTACGCTATCGACAAGACCAAACTCGTTTACCAAATCGACTACGTCTTTTTCGTATCCGCCCGCTTTTAGCTCGATATTAATATCCAATCGCCCGCCAAAATGCTCAAGCGTTTCATCAAGCATAGCTAACCTGTAGCCGTTTCTCTGGCAAGACTCTTGAAGTTTGGTGGAACTGGCATGTGAAACTAATTTGGGGATATTTGTGTCGGGAGAGCCGGCTGATGGAATGTTAACAGTCCAATCATGAAATAAAACCAGTTTACCATCGATAGTTTTGCGAACATCAAGTTCAATCATATCGGCATTTTCAGCTAAGGCTCTGTCGAATGACTCTAACGTATTGTCTGGTAAATATTCTGATGCTCCCCGATGAGCAATGTTTAGCACCTGATTTGCCATAAGAACCCAAGGCCGGGATATTTATATAGCCCGGCGGCTCCGGTTAATTTATAAAATGAATTATCAGTATAATTTCTCTACAACCTTATACTGGTTAATACCGAGTTTTTTCTATTCTGTCTTGGTTTTCAGTATATCCTTGACTCTGCTTTTACTGTCCGGAATTTCTTTTAATACTTTCACTTTCTTTTCTTTTTCATCAGTATCGGCAGCAACAGCATATTTGGCTATAAATTCCTCGGTTTTTTCAAGAGCTTTGGCATCGGTGTACTGTTCCGGCGGCGATTTCATAAAGTATGACGCCGGTCCGTACATTGTGCCGGACAGATTATGGTCAAGCCCCAGCTTGCAGCATCTGACCGCATCAATAACAACGCCGGCGGAATTAGGTGAATCCCAGACCTCAAGCTTGAGTTCGGCATTTAACGGCACATTGCCAAAAGTTGTTCCCTCAAGGCGGATATGCGCCCATTTGCGGTCGGTCAGCCAGGCGACATAATCAGAGGGGCCTATATGGACATTATTTTTTCCAATATCATAATCAAGTTGTGAGGTAACAGCGTTGGTTTTTGAAATCTTTTTCGATTCAAGCCGGCTTCTTTCGAGCATGTTTAAGAAGTCTGTATTGCCGCCAACATTAAGCTGACTGGTTCTTTCCAAACGAACGCCGCGTTCGCGGAACAGACGGGTCAAAATACGATGAATGATTGTAGCTCCGACCTGCGATTTAATATCATCGCCAATCATCGGCAAACCGCGTTTTTTAAATCTTTCCTGCCAGTATTGCTCGCGGGCAATAAAAACCGGTATACAATTAACAAAACCACAGCCAGCATCAAGTATTTGCTCGACATACCACTTTGTTGCCTCTTCCGAGCCAACAGGTAAATAGCTGACAACTACATCCGTTCCGGTATCTTTTAATATCTTAACGATGTCGGCGGTTGGTCCGGGTGCTTTTTCAATTATCTCAGACAGATATTTGCCTAAGCCGTCATGGGTCATACCTCGTTCGACTTTCACGCCGAGATTGGGCACATCGCTGAATTTATAAGTATTATTAGGCTTGGTAAAAATCGCCTCAGACAGGTCTTTGCCAACTTTATTTTTATCGATATCAATGGCGGCAGAAAACTCAATGTCGGAGATATGATAACCGCCTAAATTAACATGCATTAAACCGGGCACAAATTCATCATCTTTGGCATTTTTATAGAACTCAACACCCTGAACGAAGGATGAGCAACAATTACCTGCTCCTATTATTCCAACTCTAACTTTTCCCATAATTACTCCATTATGTTAATTATTCATTATCTAAAGATTCCATTTTTTTCTTTACATGGATAATTCTTTGCAAGACTGTTATATGAGATACAATAGCCACAAACCATAATACAATGATTATCAGCAAATGTTCCACTCCGAATATAGTTTTAAACAACCACCCTAATAGCCCATCAAAAATTGCCGCACCGGCAACATATGTAATACGTTCGGGTCTTTGCATAAAACCGACTTTGCAATCTATTTTTAAGGCGCCGGCTCTGGCGCGCATATAGGACGTTAGAAGCGAACCCGTAAGAGCCAGAACAATAAGCACATAGATATACAGTTGGTCGAAATAAATCGCAATGCCAAGAAAAATTACTATATCGCTATAACGGTCGATAGCTGAATCGAAAAAAGCCCCAAATTTGCTTTTTTGATCGTTCCTTCTGGCAATTTGGCCATCAAGCACATCGCAAGTGCCGGCAATAACCAAAAAGATACCCCCGATAAAGAATGAGCCAAGTCTGAAAAAATTAGCTGCAAATATTGTAAAAAACAAACCAGCCCAGGTAATCGTATTGGGATGGATGCCAGACTTAACAAACCCCTCAATGATAGGTTCTATTACCTTAAAGTAACCCTTTACAAATTTATCGCCAATTAAGTTCATAATTCACCACCAAGTTCGTAAAATATTAAGCAATACAATTAAAGTCAAGTAAAATTAATCCCTAAAAATATTCATGAAAAACTCCCAATCATCAATTATTGACTTGTTATTGCCGTGAAGTTATAATTGCTAATGATGATTTAATTAATAACGGAGTCTAAATGAATCAAAAAAACAGAATAACTGATGAGGCTGCCTTAATCCTGTATTCAGGAGGAATTCCTCCCTGGAAAGTAGAATCATATTTATCAGAAAAATATAATTTATTGCCGCCTGATAATTACTGCCAAGCCGCCATTGCTCGCAGAAAATTCCTTGAACAGAAAACGAGCATGAAATTTAAATATCTGCCTCTGCCGGAAAAGCCATATCTGCTTAATTATCACTGCGATAATTGCGATATTAATTACCAGCTTGCCGCCTATGATGAAAACAAGACTTGCTCATTATGTGGTCAATCGCTGACGCTTTTGGAACCTCAGAAACAGCATCAATTAACGGCAAATTATATCGGCGGAGTTGATGATTACTATTCATTTTGCGGCGCTATAAAAGTTACGGGCGATATCGAAAAAGAATTTATAGGGATATTGCAGTATGGTACCGGATTGGGGCCGATTGGCGTAAATAGAGGAGCGTTTTTAATCAACCGTTATGGCGGCGCAAAGGTTGTGATTACCGAATCAACTCGAGCCTGCCGTAATCTGGGATATATTTTCATAGATGAAATAACGCGTCGAAAGGCAATGAAAACAGTTGAATCTTTTCTTCCTGCTATTCGCAGTCAGATGAATCAACTGCTAAAGAGATGGGGAGCTGAGGTTTCTTTTGTTGAGATATTGCCGGTAGAGAATATGGGGAAACCGTATCTTTTCATAGATTTCACTGCTGATTTCAAACACTTTCGAGGGCATGGCGCCATAAGCAAAGCTGTCGGACTGGCCAAAAAACTGCTCGACGAAAAACTGAAAGCGGAAAATATTCACTATGATTTAAGCGGTATTACCCAGGGCTATGATGGCGATTTAAAGCCATCACCGAGAAACAAACGCGGCCGTTATAGTATGGCAAAAACATCTATACCGGCATCAGAAATCGAGAAAATCATCGGTAAGTCGGCGGATAAATTTATTGATTTTATTAACATGGATAGCAAGGGGACCGAAAAGCTCGGTTGGTTCGGTCATACCGGTATGGGCGGCGAAATTATTGCCGGCATCTACAAAGCCGCTAAAATTAATCCCCATGCGCCGTTGGTTTCCTCAACCCAGAAAATATTCTGTTTCAGGGAAAATGACAATATAGTTTACGGGATTGAATTGCCCAATGTTGAAGCGGGAACATTTTCTTCATCGGAGGGAGCGGTACCGCCATTAGGCAGGGAGATGATGCAGTTTATGGGAATTAGCAATTCGCGGGAATATGCTGCCTATACAGCCGCCTTTGTGCTTGCGGGTGAGCTGAATCTCTCAATTGAGATAGTCCGAGAAAACCTGTATCGGTCGGAATAACCTGTTTGATAAATTTAAGCTGTTTTTTTAGGAAGTTTTATTACCTTAACTATTGACTATTCCTTTAAATACAATAAATTACTTGTTCAATTTGAAGATTGCCGCAGGTGTTTATGCCTGTTTAAATTGAATTTGCAGGCAATTGATTAGTAATAGGATAATATGAATTGACTGAAAATACAAATAACCTTATGCTGAATAAAACAGTCTGGGTTTGATTTCCTCAAAAAGGAGGATTATTGAAAATTACCGTTAAAAGCGAACCTAATTGTAAAAAAATTCTCGAAATTGAGGTTCCAAGAGAAGATTTTGAGACTGAATTTCAGAAACAGCTTCTTCAATATCGCTCTGAAGCTAAAATCCCTGGCTTTCGACCGGGCAAAGCGCCAAAAGAAATAATTGAAAAAAGGTTTTCGGATAATATCAAGGCGGATGCTCTCGAATCTTTATTGCCTAAGGCATATAATGAGGCTATTGCTCAGGAAAATTTAAACCCTATCAGCCAACCGATAATATCCGAAGTTAAATCCGATGATAGTCAGCCGATTTCATTTAAGGTTCAAATTGAAATTAAACCGGAAATCAACCTGAAAGAATATACCGGACATTCATTTGAAAGGAAAGTTAGGGAAGTCACTGATACCGATATTGAGGAAACGTTAAAACAGCTTCAGGATAGATATGCCGAATTTATTCCGGTCGAACGCAAATGCCACAATGAAGATATGGTAATTGTTGACCTTATAAAAAAACATGACAAGCTTGGCAAAGTCGAAAAAGATAAACTGGAAAATGTCGAAATTGATTTAAGCGGCGATTCGGTTTTGAAAGAGTTTAAAGATGGCTTGCTGGGTATGGGTATCGGTGAAATGAAAGAGATAGAGGTGAATTACCCTGATGATTATTCCGATAAGCAAATGGCAGGCAATGAAGTGCGGTATATGGCCATAGTTAAGGAGGTCAAGGAAAAAAAATTGCCGCCGCTTGATGACGAATTTGCTAAAAATTACCTCCAAGTAGATACTGTCGAGGAGCTTAAGAAAACAATTAAAGAAAGCCTAATCAAAAAAGCCGATGATGATGCTGACATTTCGTTAAAAAGCAGTATTATTAAATATACCGTTGAAAACAATAAGTTTGAAGTACCTGAATCGCTTGTTGAAAAATATGTAGAATCTGTAACTGAAGATTTTAAGAAAAAGAACAAAGATGTCGATGAATTAGAATTAAGGCAGAGTTGTCGGCCGATGGGTGAGGATTTCTATCGCTGGCAATTTATATACCTTGAAATTGCCGAGAAAGAGTCAATTAAAGTTACTGAAAGTGATAGAACCGAATGGATAGAACAGTTCGCCAAGGCATACAACATGTCTGAAAAAGTTGCCCGCGAAACTTTGGGAAGAGCGGGAAAATTTGACGATATCGATGATTCATTACTTGAGAAAAAAGTTCTTGATTTTATTAAGGATAACTCAAACATTACTGCATAGCAGAATATAGCAAGGAGAGAGTATGACTGAGCCAAAAATGCAGACTTTAATTCCGATGGTAGTCGAACAAACGGGCCGAGGCGAACGCGCCTATGATATTTATTCGCGGTTGTTAAAAGACCGTATCGTATTTGTCGGTACCCCTATTGATGATAATATCGCTAATCTTATTGTTGCCCAGTTGTTGTTTCTTGATGCGGAAGATCCGGAGAAAGATATTTTCCTGTATGTTAACACGCCGGGCGGTTCGGTAACTGCCGGCTTAGCTATTTATGACACTATGCAGTTTATCAAAGCCGATGTTAATACTACCTGCGTTGGGATGGCGGCATCCATGGGAGCTCTTTTGCTATGCGCCGGCGAACACGGTAAAAGAGCTGCCTTGAGAAACTCCCGAATTATGATACATCAGCCATGGGGCGGTTTTAAAGGACAAGCATCGGATATTGAAATTCATGCCAAAGAGATAGTTGATACTAAAAAACAGCTTAATGAAATCCTTGCCAAACATACTGGACAGGATTTTGAATCTATTGTAAGGGATACCGATAGAGACAACTTTATGTCTGCTGAAGAGGCCAAGGCTTACGGGCTTGTTGATGAGGTATTTGAACGCAGACCCAAATAAACTAAAGTAGTAGAAGTAATAAATGAATAAAAAAAGTAATAGCTCTTCAAAAAAACGACCGCTTAAAGAACGGTGCAGTTTCTGCGGCCGAGCGGTAAATTCCGGTATGGAACTTATCAATGCGCCAAATGCCTCAATCTGCTCGGATTGCGTGCATGTTTGTTATGATCTCCTCAATCAAAAAACCTGGACTGGGGAGAGAATCGATGTTCCTACGCCAAAAGAAATTAAAGAGTTCCTTGATGATTATGTCATCGGTCAGGAAAAAGCCAAGCGAACTTTAGCCGTTGCTGTTTATAATCATTATAAAAGAATGCTGAATCCAAGTTCACCCGAGGATGGTATCGAGCTTGAAAAAGCCAATATTCTGCTGGCTGGACCAACCGGAACCGGTAAAACTCTATTAGCGCAGACATTAGCCAAGATGCTTAAAGTGCCGTTTACTATTGCCGATGCCACTGTATTAACCGAGGCTGGTTATGTTGGCGAGGATGTGGAAAATATATTAGTTAGGCTTCTTCAGTCTGCCAATTATAATGTCGAGGCGGCTCAGAGGGGGGTTGTCTATATCGATGAAATCGACAAAATCGCCCGACGCAGCGCCAATCCCTCTATTACACGTGATGTCTCCGGCGAAGGTGTTCAGCAGGGGCTTTTGAAAATTCTCGAAGGAACTATCGCCGCGGTGCCGCCAAAAGGCGGAAGAAAACACCCCGAACAGGATTTAATTAAAATAGATACTAAAAATATTCTTTTTATCTGCGGCGGCGCATTTGATGGTCTTGAAAAAATTATCGCCAGAAGGCTCGGCCGGAAAGTTGTCGGATTTAAGGCGGAAAATAAAGCTGTCGGCAATAGAATAGGCAAATTGCTAGAGGATATTAAAGACAAAGACCTGCTGGAATATGGATTAATCCCCGAAATAATCGGCCGACTGCCGGTAGTGTGTTCCCTTAGCGAACTTGATAAAAAAGCGCTTAAGATGATATTAACCAAGCCTAAAAACGCTTTGGTTAAACAATACAAGTATTACTTCAAGCTCGAGGATATTGAACTGGTTTTTGAGGACGAAGCTTTAGATGCGATAATCGAACAGACGCAAAAACATGACACCGGCGCGCGCGCTCTTCGGTCTATAGTCGAATCAGCCATGATGGAAGTAATGTACGAGGCGCCATCGTTATTAGATTTGCAAAAATGTATCGTTACTAAGGATTCAATTATTACCGGCAGTAAGCCCAAGTACGTTTATAAGCAGAAAAAAAAGAGGGCATAGATAAGTATTAATTATCTTTAGCCTTACGGAAGCCGTTCCCCATGCAGTTTAAAAACGCTGATTACACAGCTTCATATTATAACTTGTCCGATATTCCCAAAACGGGTTATCCTGAGATTGCTTTTGCAGGCCGGTCGAATGTTGGCAAGTCGAGCTTGATTAATAAAATCTTAAACCGTAAAAAACTTGCTCAGGTTTCAAAAACCCCCGGTAAGACAAAGGCTTTGAACTATTTTGAAATCGATAGAAAATATTATTTTGTCGACCTGCCTGGTTTCGGCTATGCTCATGTATCTAAAAAAGAACGCGATTCATGGGGTGAATTAATCGAGGCGTATCTCAGTAAGTCAAATAATCTCAAAGGGATAGTGCATATAATAGACAGCCGGCGGGGAATAATGGAGATAGATATTTCTTTGGTCAACTTTGTAAATTATCTTTATCGCGAACATCAAATCGACTTAAAAATGTTGTGGATTCTTTCCAAATCTGATAAATTGAAGAGTAAGGCTAAAAGCGATGTTTATAAAAAAGCCTTGCAGGATTTACAATGCGATCCAGGCCAATTGATTTTCTTTTCAACAACTAACGGTCAGGGCGTAACGGAAGTGAGAAAATTAATTATGGAGATGTTGATTAAATGAAAAAGAGAAACTTAACTATCCTCGGATTGCAATGGGGAGATGAGGGTAAGGGAAAAGTTGTTGATTATTTCGCAGCTGGCGTCGATATCGTAGTCCGTTTCGGCGGCGGCGCCAATGCCGGTCATACTGTAGTGAATGAAAATGACAAATTCATACTTCACCTGCTCCCCTCCGGCATCCTTCACCCTAAAGTAAAATGTTATATGGGCGGCGGTATGGTTGTAGACTTGCTCGATTTGTTTAAGGAACTTGAAGAAATAAAAGCCAAAGGAATAAAATATGAGAAGAGGCTGTTTATCGACCATACAACCCATCTGGTTCTTCCGCAGCATAAGGCTATTGAAAAATATATTGAAAGCCTAAATAAATCCTCATCGATAAACACTACTATGAAAGGCATCGGACCAACTTATTCTGACAAAGCTAACCGCATCGGCATAATTGCAAGCGATATTATTGAAGAGAAACATTTATTAGATAGGATAGCCAATTTCATTCTAAAAAGAAGTCTGGATTTGGTTGCAGTTAATGATAAATCGCTTAAAATTCCCCGCAATCTATTAGAGTATCTAAAAAAATATAGCCCGCAAGTAAGGGATATGCTTGTGGATACTCCTTTTGAACTGAGAAAAGCAATTAAAGAGAATAAACGGATACTTTTTGAGGGTGCCCAGGGTTCCCTTTTGGATATTGATTTAGGCACATATCCATATGTAACATCCTCTAATACGACAATCGGCGGTTTATTCACCGGGACAGGCATGCCGCCCGGAGTGCAGGGAGAAGTTCTGGGTGTGGTTAAGGCTTACACTACGAGAGTCGGCAATGGTCCATTCCCCACCGAGCTTGATAACGATATCGGTGAAAATCTTCGCGAAAAAGGCGGCGAATACGGAGCTACAACCGGCCGGTCCCGACGGACAGGCTGGCTCGATTTGGCGCTTGTTAAGCGAACCGCTTATATGTCGGGAGTTTCCAAACTTATTGTTACCAAGCTTGATGTTTTGGACGGACTTGACGAGATTAAAATCTGTATAGGGTATTATTATAATAGCAAGCTCTATGATTTCCCGCCGCTATATAGTTCTTTTATGGAAAAAGTCGAACCTTTGTATCATACAGTCAAAGGCTGGAAAAAACCAACTGCCGGAATTACTGATTTTGATCAGCTTCCCGATGAAGCGAAACATTATATAAATTTCATAGAGAAAAATACCGAAGTTCCGGTAGGCTATATTTCAACAGGCTCAGACCGAAAAGACTTTATCGAAATCGCTTGATAGGGAATGGTGTTTTACTCTAATATTAAGCTAAGATGTTTGGTATAGGGAATTGTCAATATTTCGCAGGATATGCAAGATGAATAAGTTTTTCGCTTTTAAAGTTTTGCTTCAGGTATTGTGCTTAATATGTTTGCTGCCAAGTGTTCCGGTTCTCGGACAATTGCCGAACAATCAGCTTAGCCTTCGGGAGGCAGTTGATAAGGCTTTTTCAGTTGATAATAACTTGATGGCCGCCGGCTCAAATCTCAAGTCATCAAAATATAATATCAAAAAGGCAAAGGCATCATATATGCCGGCGCTTACGTTTGCCGGAAGTTATTATCATATGTCTAATGTCAGCGAAATCAGTGTAGGTATGCCCGGAACCGGTTTTAATGAGACCATTAAGATGGGTTCAGACACACCGTTCAATGCCAATCTTGGATTAAACTATGAACTTTATACGTTTGGACGCCGGCCAGCGAATGTGCAGCTTGCCAAGCTTGAAACAAACAGATCCGAATTGAATTACAGCTTTTCTAAGAAAATCCTTTTTGATAAAACAGCCAGAGCGTATTTTACTGTTGTTTATGCTAAAGGAAGCATGAACCTTATTCAAGCGGAAAAAGATAGATTTGAACAAATATATCAGCTTGTAGATAGCCGGTTTAAGCAGGATTTAATATCGGAATTCGATCTTCTGCAAACACAGTTAAGGCTGGAAAAATATAAACTATCACTACTGGAAATTTCAAACAACCTGCAAACAGCTAAGCTTAATTTAGCGCGGCTGTTGGGAGTTCCAAAAAGCGATTTGCCCGAACTTGCAGATGATATCGGAGAAAACATTCTTGAATTGCCGAAATTTGTCGTTCGAGCTAATCTATTGGCTAATCGCGAGGATTACCTTGAGGCATCTCTGGCAATAAAGATGGGGCAGGCTGCCAAGAAAATCAGCAAAAGCGCATATTACCCCTCTATAACAGGGTTTGGCGCTTATGATTGGCGCAACGGCTATCAACCGGATGTCGAAAATATTGAGGGCAATTTCTCATTTGGCGTTAAACTGAATTGGCTCTTATTTCATGGCTTTGCCCGTAGAGCCGAGATTTCAAAACAGGATTATTTAATCAAGTCGTATGGTTATATGGTAGAAGACTTGAAAACCGTAATACCGAACCAGATCAACAGCCTGCAGTTGATAGTGGAAAACAGCAAATCAAGAATTGAGGTCGGCGCTCAGGCTTTACAGGTTGCGCAAAAATCGATGGCTATTGCCAGAATGCGATTAGAAATCGGCGATATTACAATGATTGACTTGCTGGAGATAGAGAATAATCTTTCGCAGGCAGAGCTGAATTTGATAAAGTTAAATTATGGATATGTCATGGCAAAACTTGACTATAAAAAAGCTTGTGGTTATTATCCTGAAATAGAACAGTATTAAATGATATATTTATACGTAATGAAATCGAATCATTTTATCAAGATATGCTGAAATTGCCCGAATAATTTAATGAAAACGCTTGCCTGATTTTAATTTATGGCTTAAATAACAGGCAGAATAATATTGCAATTATAATTGTGATTGCAAATAAATAATTTTGATAAAACAACAGGAGGGAGTATGAAAAAATCTGTTGCGGCAACTCTGATATTTATTCTGATTTTAGCCTCGCTGGCAAATGCGGTTGAATGGAAAAGCAGAATGGGAGGTGGGCTTAGAGGACCTTTATTTTCGCCAATGATTAAAGGCAATAACTATACCGGCGCCAACTCCATGGAACCATTTATGATGGGGCTTGGCACAAACCTTGAAGTGAAATACGGTTTAACAAACAACATCGTGTTGGGACTATCGGGCGGCTACTGGTATTCCTATGATGATATTACCGCTGCCGATGACCAATCATTTAAGCTATGCAAAGACGCTAATGCCTCAGCCAAGCTGAAAATGATTCCCCTAAGTTTAACAGGGCAATTTTATTTTATACCTGAAAGCAATATACAGCCCTATTTGCTTGGCGGATTTGGTATCGATATGGCGAAGTATGAAAATCTTGACTCTACCGGCGAATTTTCCTCAACTGACCTTAATGTAAAGGTGGGCGCGGGAATTAATTTTTGGGTAGGCGAGAGCTTTACTTTTGATGTAGGCGGTCGGTTTTCATACCTGTTGAGCAATATGTCGAACAGTTATACCGGCGCCATACCAACAAGCCTGCAGGGAGTTGCAATGGATGCTGCCGATACTCGGCCTTTCTTAGCGATTCTCGAACCGGGTATTAACCTAACTTATTATTTCGGCGGCGCGCGCGACACCGATAAGGATGGCATCAAGGATAAATTCGATCAATGTCCCGATACGCCGCTTGGGGCTATTGTAGATGAGTTTGGCTGCCCGTTGGATTCGGATGGCGATGGCATATATGACGGCATTGACCATTGCGTGGAAACTCCTAAGGGCGCGTTTGTGGATGAAATCGGATGCCCGCTCGATTCCGACCAAGACATTGTGCCCGATGGTATCGATTTGTGCCCGGATACTCCTATTGGCGTAGCGGTTGATATTTATGGCTGTCCGCTCGATGAGGATAAGGACGGCATCCCAGATTTCAAAGACCAACAGCTTGATACTCCTGCCGGAGCGATAGTCGATTCACTCGGCATAGCGCTTGATACCGATGGCGATGATGTTCCGGATGGGTTGGATAAATGCCCCGAAACGAGAGAGGGAGTTAGAACCGATGAGTTTGGCTGTCCGCTTGCCAAACCTATAACCGAAAAAATCATACTTAATATTAAATATGCTTCCGGTTCGGTTGAGCCTGATGGAGGAGCAAAAGCCGTTCTTGACGATATTGTCGAACGCTTGCAAATCTACAGCGGTATTAAAATCGAGATTAATGGCTATACCGATGCTCTCGGTTCGGCGAAAAGCAATTTGAAAATATCGCAAAAACG
The DNA here is from genome assembly GCA_021159005.1 of Candidatus Zixiibacteriota bacterium. Lineage (NCBI taxonomy): Bacteria > Pseudomonadati > Candidatus Zixiibacteriota > Candidatus Zixiibacteriota bacterium. The sequence continues at coordinate 37,909 of JAGGSN010000100.1, forward strand.
AGCTGAGGCTATTAGAGATTACCTGATATCCAAAGGAATAGAAGCAGACCGTCTTGAAGCCCGTGGTTATGGCGAGGATGAGAATTTCTTTCTTGCGCCAAATGATACAGCTGAGGGCAGACATAAAAATCGACGGATTGAAATCGTGCCGAAATAATTTAGTATCAATTAAAGATACCTGAAAAAATAAGGGCGTATGCAGTTTCATACAACTTGCATCACGCCCTTTATTTTATGAAATATTAATTCGGATTCTACAATTGAAATCACTACTGTCCGGCCTTTTGTCCGCCTTAGGCGGATGCTATAGTGATGTCAT